>NZ_JAHBDJ010000009.1:0-129485 GCF_019956375.1 Pseudomonas sp. GL-R-19
CCCGCGCACCCCACGCCTGCCCGATCAACACACCCGCGCCGGCGCCGAGGCCGATGACCAGGGCGATGAAGAAAAACACGATGGGGAACATCCCCGACACGGCGGCCAAGGCCTGGGTGCCGAGCATCTGGCCGATGTAGATGCTGTTGACCGTGCCGGACATGGATTGCAGGAAGTTCGACAGGACCATTGGGGCGAGGAACAGCAGGTAGGTTTTCCAGAGGGGGCGTTGGGGGGTTGGGGTTTGCATTCGGGAAGGTCCATCTTGACGGCAGGAGCGATGATTAAGGATAGCGTTGGTGGCTGAAACCAAGGGGCGGTGAACATCTCAGGTCTGTGTTTATATTTCCAGCGACGTGAGGGGAAAGGTCTGAAGTTTCATCGTCGCGGGTCCTACATGAAGCTCAGAATGTCTCACCTTACGCGCTGATCCCGTGCGGCTTATAGTCGGCGCCGTCGCCCAATATGGCGATTCGGGTTTGGCGACCTGACAACAGAGAATGACCGACTGACGGCCTTGAGCCCAACAAACAGAGATCATTCAAAATGAACCGATACATGCCCCTCACCGGAATCAACATGGTTCCGGCCTCCCTGCTCATCGACACCCAAGCCCCACTCGACGTCCTGCAAGCCATGGCCGACTACCGTATTCGGGCGGTTACGCAGGTGTTGGAAAACATCGCCTATCGCTCCGAACTCGGTTGCGACACGGTGGTGCTGGAGGACTTCTGCAAACTGCTGGTCATTCCGTTGCGCGATGGTTGTGATTTGATGGATGTGATTGGTCGCCGGCTGCGGGCGCAGGCTGCGGAGTAAATGAAAACGGGTGTCTCGGCACCCGTTTTAATGCTGGTCCAGAAAAGGGGTTACCCGTCAGCTTGATTCGAGACCGCGAAAAACCAATCAGGCGAAGATACTCAATATGCCCGAAACAAAGAGAAGAGCCGCTGCAGCAGCGGCTCAACCCGGGAAACCTTCGATGATCTAAACGACTGGACAAGGGAACCGGACGACTACGAAATGATAGCTACTGTCACCGTTCTCTGGCGCCTGCGTTCAGGCACTTGGTGCTGTCAATCAAAGGTATATTTGCCTTCGAGCATGAATGCCGGCTCTCTCCAGTTGGGCCCTCTCACAACTCTGATCCCATTATTTTTTATAAAACCGGCATCACACATTTTTTTGACAAGTTTCAATAGACCAATGTTGTTCTCCACATGCGCCCAGTTAGCCCGATTATAAAGACCATCAAGCTGAGGAAAGGAAATACCTAATTGATTTTTGGTTACAAACAGAATTACCTCTTCAGGTTTTTCGTTAAGTACGATGGTTGCAATGACGCTCATTATTTTACCCCTCCAAGTTTCTTGTACTCTCGTCCCCTTTGTTTTTCATCCGCTTCTAAAGCATCAGGTGTATAGAGCAGTTCAAAAGCATCCTTGACCTTGTAGTCCTCCAGCGTCGCGGCGTGAGTGTTATTCCAAATAATACCGTCGTCATTCGGGTCTACACCGTCAACCACACCTAATGCTCTGAAACGTTCCAGCTCTCTGATTTCATGAGTATAGAAGCGTTTGTCCACATCTGTGATTACCAATTCACCCAGCAGAATTTTTTTCAAGCGAAAAATCATAATGGCATTGGCGTCCGAAGGCCCAAAGCGTCCCGTATGTAATTTTACCAGGTCAATACCCGCTTGGCTCACGGTAGCACTTGTCCAATCGAGATCGAGGATTGGGCCTCCAGCTTTGGCGGGATTGAAAAGTCGACCGCTGTATTTTCCCCTTGTGGTTGCTCCTTCATAAGGACTATTAAAAACAACGTAGATTGGCGGCAGACCGCTTTCAATCGGAAAGCAGTAAATGCAATCCCTGAAATCAGGCAATTCGACCGCGGGCAAGGTTTCAGGCTGCACAAGCAATGGCGACAGCGTAACTCCAGTGTAAGTCGGTACTTGCGCAGGGCGGGCAGGCGAAGTTGTCGAGCCGTTTCCCAAGTGAATAATTGGAAAACTGAGGATAATGGGCGGTGTATCGTTTGACGTGAAACTGTAGGCGCTGGTCGCTGGATCGAATGCCAATGCTCGCACTGGCACTTTTTCCGAGACGCTCCCTCCAGCCGGGGTTGCAACGAGTGTGTATTGGTTAAGGTCGCCATAAATCCGATAAGGAAGGTCAATGGTTCCTTCGGCAGCGGCGATTTCATTCAGGTTTGACGGCAGCTTTGGTAAAAAAGTGGTACCGGGTAGTTTGAGAGCTGTTTGAGGAAAGCGTTCGCCGTTAGCAAGAGCAGGTGAATAGAACAAGGCTCCGATCCCAACAGCAGTGGCCCGACTGATAAGTGCCTCCCCCAACCCTGCCAACAACTTAATGCCTTCATGGATCACTGCCCCGAAGGTCCAACCTTCGGCGACATGGATGGCAATGGCACCCGCCACAGTGCCCGCCTCTATGCCATTACCAATGTGTAACCTGTAGGTGTAAGCGACTTCGCCCCTTGCCAAGGCGCTATGGATTGCCGCGTCTGCAGTTGTGGAAGCGTCCTCCAGAATGGAGATGGCTTCGACAAGGATTCGTTTAACGTAGGCGGCAGTTAGCGATAATAGATATTCTTCATAAAAGCTTTGTCGCACTGCCATATCGTCTTCTGCATCAGCATTCGATGCAAATACCGCGGCACTCATTTCTCTGTCTAGCGACAATGCGTCTAAACCATTATATAGTAGTGCATCGAGCCAACATCTATGGATTCTGGCCCTTTGCAGAAGCTCTACAATGATCGCTTTCTTTTTCAAGGCAGCTTCCAACGCATTGAACCCCTGCCCGTCAATGGCTGCGACTATGCGTCTTTCTAGATAATCTCGAACATTCGGTGTAGCACCAGAAAAAACACTCGTTATCTGATCGTGCACCGAAAGTCCTATCGCCTCCAACTTTTGGTATGCGTTACTGGGGTTTTTGGTACTCTCAATACTATGGGGCGTAGTAACTGCCGGGACAGCCCCATCCCAAAACAAAACACTATCGAAGCTTGAAGGAAAAACTTGGGCTTCTGTAGCTTGAACCTGTCGAGACTCAGGCGTTATTACAGGTGAATAATGTGTAATTGGTTCTTGCATATAGCGCTCCATGCACAATATCAATTCCATAAAATAGACAGAGCAAAAGTTATGCCGCAACAACGTAGCATTTTCAATACTTCAATATTTACTGTATACGTCGCGCACGAAAGATGATGGGCGGCAGTTGCGGGCGCAGGTGGGAGAGTGACTACATATGGGCGCCGAGGGCGCCTGTATTCTTCTTTTGGTCTAGTCCTGAAACAGATTTACACCTGTTTCACCCAAACGCCCCAACCATCGGCGCAAGGGTAAAAGACTAGACCAGTCGGACTACCAGGGCGGCGACAACAAAGATTGTCAGTGCCAGGGCGGCACCGATGCCGAACGGCACCACAGTAGAGCGGATCGCGTTCGGGGCGGGACTACGCATCTCCTCGACAAAAGCTGCAACGTCGCGGTGCAGTTGTTCAATGCTGGCTTGATTCGTAGGTTGTGTGGACATGCTGCTACTTCCTGTGTGGGTCACGAGTCGTATCTGTTGTGGCGGGTACGAATGCTCAAAACTTCGCCCATAGGCTGACAGCAGCGACGATAGCGGTCACCCTACCAGCCCCCACCGCAATCGGGTACCAGAAGGTCTCTTGCCTGAACTTGCGCTCTTCTGCCGTGAGTTTTCGGGTTTCGGCCATGGACCTTCGGATTTCGAGTTGCAGTTTATCGAGTTCCAGATTGTCGCGGTCGTTTTGTAGCATGGTTCATCCCTTCGCGCTTTGCTGTTCAAAAGGTTCTCTCCGAACAGCCGGTGATCCCCCCTTTCTACGCCGTCAATATTTCCCGTTTTTCATCTTTGGAATAGCGGGATACTCCTGCCGAAGTTGTAGGCAAAATCCGAGGATTGCGTAAGGGGGTCTATCAATGGGGCTGAAAACAAAAGCCGATCGCTCACAACACACGCCCCAAGAGCCAATCGACCCAACCCACAGTCAATTAGCTAAACTTCATCAGTAAACCACTTCGCGAATCCCTGAAAATTCAGGAGGCGAACCATGAGCAAACAACCTCAACCCCAAAGCCGCTCCAACCCCCAACCCAGATCCCGTCCGTTGGTGCCGAACCTGCCGAGCAAAACCACCGGCAAAAAGTCCGGTCGCTTGCGCAGCAACTATCCGCCGAAGAAATCGTAATTGCCTCGGGTGTACGACAGACTTTGCAATGGAGTCTGTCGTACTCCCCCATCACTTCGGTATTACTTGCCTCTATATCGGACATTGTTTTTCCACAAGCGACGTCGTACCCGCCTGGAATGACGGCCAAGGGCTACGCTCTCCACGGTTTCTCAAATACACCTCGACCACGCCGGCAATCGATTTGCTTAAATGGCTCAGCGTTAAAAGACCTGTGGCGAGGGAGCTTGTCGGGCGCTTGCAGTCGGTGCAGAGCATCGCGCAGAGCACGGCGGATGATGTGCGGACGCTGGCGTTGAGCAGTCGGCGCTTGCCGCCTATTGCGACTCGGCTGGATGCACTGGGGCGGACGTTTCATCAGTGATGCAGTCGTGGGCGCGGCGTTTATTCCCAATGGAAAAACGGCGGGCAACCCGCAGGCCAGGCAAGTGCAGGCGCTACTTGAGGGCGTCGCAGCGAAGTAATTGAATACGGGCGCCTGATTTGTATTTGCTGGCGATTGGCATTCCAGAATCCTGGAGTTCTTTAAATAAAATTGTGAAATAAAACGTGAAGGCAGCTCAGTTAAAAAGCTCCACAAAGCCATATAAAAACCAACAAAATAAAGCTTTTTAAACGATTTTTTATATGAAATAAAATGTGAAGACAATTCTGGCGATACAAACTGCCATGTCCTTATTCACCTCGAAATCCTGGCTGGACCCGGTTCCCCCCCGGCCTGCCCGCCTGGTTTGCCCAGGATGTCTTTCCAGACCTGCATCGTCGGTTTCAGTAACACATAGCTTCAGCAAGATCGCGGCCCAATTGCATTGGCATGTTAAGCCCATCCGTCGCACCAATATTGCTCTACAGACTCAATAAATCTACATTTGAATCTACAGATTCAACCTAAGGACACAAACATGGCCGTCCCCCTGCAACCCCAATCCTTCAGCAAAAACCAGTGCGTCACCGGCCTGCGTGCCGCCGTGGGTATTCTGGAAAAGTGGAAAGCCACCAGCGACCAGGCCTGTCGCATCCTGCGTATTTCCTGCAGCACCTACACCCGCGCTCGTCAGCGTGACCCGGATTGGGCGGTGGCGCTGGATGCGGACCAGATGCAGCGCATCAGTTTTGTGCTGAACATTCACGCGACGTTGCGGCTGGTGTTCGACAACCCGGACAACGTCTACGGCTTTGCCTCGATGGCCAATGACAACGAGTTTTTCAACGGGCGTTCGCCGCTGGAGATCATGGCCCAGGGCGACATGATTGCGTTGTATGAAACCTTCCGCCGCATCGACATGCTGCGGGGTGCGCAATGGTGATGGCGAGTGAGCTGGCGGTGTTTGCCGGTCAGTCGTTGCAGGCTTATCGCCTGGTCAATTCGAAGTTTCCGCCGATTGCGCTGTTTGATGATGTGGCGGACGCGGATGAGTTCGAGCTGTTGTTCGAGATTCAGGCGCTGACTAATCCGCGGTTGAAGAATGAGCTGGGACAGCTTGAGTTGATTGCGCGCAGCGAGATTCCGTTCGGGATTGCGGGCTGCTCTTACGCGATTGCACCCTTTACCCACGTCAACCCGGCGGGTTCGCGCTTCAGTGACGGCAGTTTTGGCGTGTTGTACCTGGCGGATTCGATGGAAGCGGCGTTGGCCGAGGTCCGGCATCACCAGGCGCTGTATTGGTCGAAGGTGCCGAGCCTGAACTATGAGCGTTTTGTGTTTCGGGGGTTGGCGTGTGCCTTTGGTGATGGGGGGATGAAGGATGCTACTGCCCTGCCGCTGACCGATCCGGTGTATGCGCCGGACGATTACAGCGACGCCCGACGCCTTGGCCTGGATGTTCGCAAGACAGGTTGCCCGGGGCTGCGTTATCACTCGGTGCGCATGCCGGGCAGTCATTGTTGGGCGCTGATGACGCCGAGGCCGGTTTCGTCGATTGTGCAGGCGGCGCATTACGAGATGGTCTGGAATGGGCAAATCACCAGCGTGAGCCAGATCAGCGAAGCCTGATTGCCTTGCGATAACTTTGTGGCGAGAGAGCTTGCTCCCGCTGGACTGCGTAGCAGTCCTCGATTTGGGGCCGCTGCGCGACCCAGCGGGAGCAAGCTCCCTCGCCACAAAAAGCAGTGTTTGCACACACGGTGTTCGATCCATTGACTGCATCGATAGTCACCATCACTTCAATGAAGTTCTCTTAAAAAATCCCCGGCGTAACATCTGCTCCATACCAACCCATAAGCACCCCGGAGCACACCATCATGAAACGCCAGACCCTCCTCAGCATCGCTTTCTCGGTTTTCGCAGTTAACGCTTTCGCCGCAACTTCTGCTCAACCTGTGGTCGCTGAAGGCGGCTCGGATCGTCTGATTGAAAGCCGTGTGGCCGAGGGTGGTTCCGATCGCCTGATCGAGAATCGTGTGGCTGAAGGTGGCTCCGACAAACTGCTGCAAAACCGCGTCGCTGAAGGCGGTTCCGACAAGCTCCTGCAAAACCGCGTCGCCGAAGGCGGTTCCGACAAACTGCTGGAAAACCGCGTCGCCGAAGGCGGTTCCGACAAACTGCTGCAAAACCGCGTCGCCGAAGGCGGTTCCGACAAACTTCTGCAAAACCGCGTTGCCGAAGGCGGTTCCGACAAACTGCTGCAAAACCGCGTCGCTGAAGGCGGTTCCGACAAACTGCTGGAAAACCGCGTTGCCGAAGGCGGTTCCGACAAACTGCTGCAAAACCGCGTCGCCGAAGGTGGCTCCGACCGTCTGATCGAAAGCCGCGCTGTCTGAATGCAGTGCTTTACCGCAGGACTCAACGAGAAGCCCGGCCTCACCCGCCGGGCTTTTTCGTGCGGGTCATCAATTCGTCCGTCGTTCATGCACTTTCGCGTATCGCGAGAGACCAATCTTGATGGCGACCAGAATGGGCGCGGCAAAGACGAACAACAGGGTCACGGTGAAGAACGCCGTATCGAAGGCAATCACCGTGGCCTGACCTGACACCGCCTTGCCCAGCAGGTTGGTGGCTGCCCGGCCAGCGGCCACCTGATCCATGCCCTTCCCCGCCAGCATCGCGGTTGTGGTCATCAGCCGTTCGATGAGCGCATTTCCTCCCGGGGTGACGTTGGCGCCGAGGACCACGCCATTGCTGACAACCTGATGGTCGATCAAGGTCTGCAGCCCCGCGACGCCCATCAAGCCACCCAGTTGCCGCCCCGTATTGAACAGGCCGATGCCGCTGGCCAGGTTGCGGCTGTTGAGATGACTGAAGGCGATCAGGGTGATCGACAGAAACAGGAAGCCAAGGCCCAGGCCGCGCAACAGGATGGCTACCATCATGTCGGCGCCGCCGCTTTCGCTGGTGGCGCCGGACAGCATCCACATCGCCGCCATGATCAGCAGGATGCCCAAGGGTACGGTCGCCACCGGCGGCAGGCGGCGGACCTTGATCAACCAGGCAGCGATGAGCAACGAGCCGATAAAAAAACCGCCACTGGGCAACAGGAGCAGGCCGGCATCGGTGGGTGTGAACGCCAGTACCGACAGGGCGAACGCCGGGATCAGGTAGGCGCTGCCGAACAGCGCGGCTCCGGCGACGAAACTGACGCAAAAGGCAAAGGTGAAATCGCTTGTTTTGAACAGGCTGAAATCGAGCAGCCCCTGGCCGTTGGCCAAGACCTGTTGGCCGAGAAAGGCCAGCAGCGCGGCGCCGCCGATCACCGTCAGCACCAGGATGCGCGGTTCCTCGAACCAGTCCCAGCGGCTGCCCTGGCTGAGCACGTAGGTGAAACACAACAGCGCAGCACCGATCAATGCACAGCCGAGCCAGTCAAACGAATGTTGCCGCACCCTGGCGGGCATGGGGTGGTCGGCGATGAGCAAGAGCCCCGTCGCCGCCAGGGCCAGCGGCACCACGCTGAAGAAAATCCAGGTCCAGGACTGGCTGTCGATCAACCACCCTTGCAGGGCCGGTGCGAGGGTCGCCGACGCGACCACGGCCGCCATGGCGAACAGGGCTTGCAGGATCGGCTGAAGGGCGCGTGGATAACCGCGAAAAATGAGCGCCTGACCCGCCACCAACAAAGTACCGCCAGCGAAGCCTTGCAGGATGCGCAGTGCGATCAGCAGCTCCAGCCAGGCGGTAATGGCGGCCGCGCAGCACGCCAGGCCCATGACCAGGGTGGCGCCGATGATCACGTTGCGCGCGGAAAATCGCTGCATCAGCCAAGGGGCAAGCATGAACCCGATCAGTTTGAACGCGATGTAGCCGACATCCAGCCAGGCGAACTCGTCAGGCGTGGCATAGGTGTCGCCGATGATGTCGCTGCGGCCGAGGGCCAGCACGGTGCTGGCGATCGCTTCCGTCAACGTCGCCAGCACGATGCCCACCATGAGCAGCACGCCATTCGTTGCCCTGACGCGGCTCAGTCTGGCGCTTTTCATGAACCGGCCCCTTGCGCAACCTCCACCCGCGCGGACAGGCCCGGCACGATGCGCCCCGGCAGCGGATTGTGGGCCAGGCGGATCTTCACCGGCACGCGCTGCACGACACGCACAAAGTTCCCGGTGGCGTTGTCGGGTGGCAGCAGGCTGAACGCCGAGCCACTGCCCGGTGCAAAGCTGTCGACCACGCCATCGAGTGCCGCATCGGGGTAGCCATCGACCGTGACGCGCACGGACTGACCGGGGCGAATATGTTCAAGCTGGGTTTCCTTGAAGTTCGCCACCACCCACACATCGTTGACCGGCACGATATCGAGCAGGGATACGCCCGGCGTGACGAAACGGCCGAGGCGAACCTGACGGTTACCGACCACGCCATCCACCGGCGCGTGTACCACGGTGTGATCGAGATCGATCCGGGCAAGATCGCGCGCGGCCTGTGCCTGGGTCACGGCGGCCACGGCGGCCTCGCGCTCGGCGACAAACACCGCGATGCGTTGCTGTTGCGCCTCGACCGTGGCCGAGGCGGCCGACACCGAGGCCACGGCTCTGGATTGCGCTGTGCCGGTTTCATCGACCAGGGCCTGGCTCACCGCGTTGCTGATGATCAGTTTGCGGCTGCGGTCGTGGGTCTTGGCCGCCAGGCTCATGTCGGCGGTGGCCGAGCGCCTTTGTGCTTCGGCCTGCCTGATCAGCGCATGCTGAAGCTGGATCTGCGCATCGACATGGGTCAGTCGCGCCTGGGCGCCGCTGACATTGGCCTCGGCTTGCGCGAGTTTGGCGCGATAGTCGCGGTCATCGATACGAAACAGCACATCACCGGCACGCACGGCCTGGTTGTCTTCGACCTCGACCCCCGTGACATAGCCGGCGACTTTCGCGGCCAGTGAGGTGACGTCACCACGGACATACGCGTTGTCGGTCGAGGTCACACCACTGGAAAACGCCATGACTCCCCAAACCGCCACGACCATCAAGGCCGCGACGCACAGCAACAGGCCGATGGTCTTGCGCTTGCTGCGCCGCACCACGACCACAGGCGTTGCGCTACTTGCGCCGGTGGCAATGGCGGCCTTGTCCTGGAGCGAGTTCATTTTTTGATTTCCTGTTCAGTGCCAAGAACCAGACAGACACTGGGCGGCAGGATCTGCCGCCCGGCTGTCGAGCCTTCATGAGCGGGTTGATCGGCTCACTGTTTGATCGGTGTTACGAGCACCTTTTCCTCGGTGTCGAGGACGAACACCGCCAACAGGCGCGCCGGTTGGGTGTCGCTGGCGTTGGCGCTGACCAGGTGCACGGAACCCGGTTCCTCTACGAAGTTTTCGCCGACGTTGTAAACCTTTTCCGGCTGGCCTTTGACCTGGATGCGAAACGCGCCCTCCAGCACCGTCGCATAGATGAAGGCCGTTTTCGGATGGGTGTGGGCCGGCGACGCGGCACCCGGTCCATACTCGACGACCACGCCCCTCATGCTCTTGCCAGGGATGTTGGGAATGGGACGGTCGAACACCACCGTCACTTTGCCGGGGGGCGGCTCGGCGGCCGATGCGGCGCTGATCGAGAGTGCTGCAAAGACAGCGGCCATTAGCAATCGGGTAACCATGGGATTTCTCCTGGATTCGTAAGGAAATGCGAGGGTGAGATCCGTTACTGCTCTGTCGACCGGGCCAGCCAGTCGTCGAAGCGGATCGCGCCCAGGCGTGCGTTCTTGCCGGTGACCAGCGATTGATCGTTGAGCACGGCACCGAAGTAACGCGCATGCACGTCCGGTACGACCTTGCGGTTGTCCTGGGTCGCTCGCAGAAAGCGCCTGGCCATTTCGTCGATCGGCATGGTTTCCGGGCCGCCGACTTCAACCGTGCCATTGACCGGTGCTGCCAGCACGATATCGGCCAGCGCCGCCACCACGTCGTCGGACGCAATCGGCTGGATCAGCGCCGGCGAAGCATGAATCTCATCGCCAACGGTGAACGACTGGACAATGCCGCCGGCAAACTCGCAGAACTGCGTGGCACGTAGAATGGTGTAAGGCATGCCGGACGCCTTGATAAGGGCTTCCTGCGCGACCTTGGCCCGGAAATAGCCGGTATCGGGAAGCCGTTCGCTGCCGACAATCGACAGGGCAACGTGATGACGAACCCCGGCCGCGGCTTCGGCGGCCAGCAGGTTACGGCTCGACGTTTCAAAGAACTCGAGAACGGCCTGGTCCTCCCACGACGGCGCGTTCGCCACGTCAACCACCACATCAGCGCCATCCATCGCTGCAGCCAGGCCTTCGCGGGTGATGCTGTTCACGCCCGTGCTGGGGCTGGCGGCGAGCGCATCATGGCCGCGCTCGCGCAGGGTGTTCACAAGTTTCGATCCGATGAGGCCGGAGCCTCCGATGACGACGATTTTCATGGCTTTTCTCCACTTGTCGACTGCAACGATTGCGTCGGTGTAGAGAAAGATTGCCTGCACGGGTGAGGCAAGTCCTTGCGCCGGGCTTGGGTTTACCTTGGCGAACGCTTGGATTTATGTCCAAAGAAGAGGCTGTTCGTCCAGCATTCCCTGGCGCGGACGGTGCAGCGGGTGTCGAGCTGCCGTATCATCCTCCCCAGTTACCAACCGCCAGCCGCCTGGGACACGGAGTTGAGGGCGCTTCGCCAGGGGATGCTTATCTTGTCATTCGCGTTTGAAGACTACGTACTCGATCAGGAGCGCCGGGAGCTGACCTTGCGCGGGCAGGTCGTGGCCGTCGGCCCGCAGGTCTTCGACCTGTTGCTGCTGTTCGTCAACAATCCCGATCGGGTCCTCAGCAAGGACGAATTGCTCAAGGCGGTGTGGAGCGGCCGGATCGTTTCCGAATCGACGATCACCAGCCACATCAATGCGGTGCGCAAGGCCATCGGTGACACCGGTGAAGAGCAGCGCCTGGTGCGCACCGTCAGCCGCAAGGGCTACCGCTTCGTTGGCCAGATCAACGGCAACATGACCGGGCAAGCGCGACAGCCTGACATCGATGAACGCTCGAGCGCTGACACGAAACAAATCCCCTCCTCGACGCTCGTCCTGCCGGAAAAACCCTCGATTACCGTCCTGCCCTTCCAGAACCTGAGCGGCGATTCGGAGCAGGAATACTTCGCCGACGGCGTCGTGGAGGACATCATCGCCGCCCTGTCGCGTATTCGCTGGCTGTTCGTCATCGCGCGCAATTCGAGCTTCACCTACAAGGGCCAGGCGGTAGACGCCCAGGGCGTCGGCCAGGAGCTGGGCGTGCGCTACGTGCTTGAAGGCAGCGTGCGCAAGTGCGGGAACAGGCTGCGCATTACCGGGCAACTGATCGACGCGACGAGCGGGACGCACATCTGGGCGGAGCGCTTTGAAGGCCTGCTCGACGACATCTTCGAGCTGCAGGACCAAATCACCGAGAGCGTCGTCGGCGCGATCGCGCCGCAACTGGAACGGGCGGAAATCGAACGCGCCAAGCGCAAGCCGACGGAAAGCCTGGACGCCTATGACTACTACCTGCGCGGCATGGCAAAACTGCACAGCGGCAGCCGGGAAGCCATCGAGCAGGCGCTGCCGCTGTTCTACCAGGCCATCGAACTCGATGCGGAGTTTGCCTCGGCCTATGGCATGGCCGCCTGGTGCCATTTCTGGCGCAAGCTCAATGGCTGGATGACCGACCGGCCTGCGGAAATCGCCGAGGGCATACGGCTGGCGCGTCTGGCGGTAACCCTTGGCCGCGATGATGCGGTTGCACTAACACGCGGCGGACATGCCCTTGCTCATCTCGCCGGCGAAGTCGACGCAGGCATTGCACTGCTCGACCGGGCGCGCCTGCTCAATCCCAACCTCGCCCCCGCCTGGTTCCTGGGCGGTATCCTGCGGGCGCTGCACGGTGAAACGGACGCTGCCATCGAGCATTTGCAGCATGCCGTTCGCTTGAGTCCGCTGGATCCGGAAATGTTCAGGATGCAGGTCGGGATGGCGCTCGCGCATTTCTTCGCCGGGGACTTCGATGCCGCTGCGGACTGGGCGGAAAAGGCCCTGGGCAACCTGCCCAGTCTGCTGATCGCGGCAGCACTGGTGGCGGCCAGTCATGCGCTCGGCGGTCGAATGGATAAAGCGAATCTGGCGATGCAGCGTCTGCAAAAGCTGGATTCGTCTTTGCGCCTGGGCACCCTCAAGGACTGGCTGCCCATTCAACGGCCCGAGGATTTCGCCCGTTTCGTCGATGGACTGCGGCTGGCGGGATTGCCCGAGTGAAGACGACCAGCCTTACCCTGTAGGAGCGAGCTTGCTCGCGATGGTCGTCAACGATGACGCGGGTTTTCTGATTAAACGCGGTGTCTTCAAGTCCATCGCGAGCAAGCTCGCTCCTACAGGGTAGGCTAAGCTTTGAGCAACTTGTTGCTCACGATGCTCGGTTCTGCAGGTTTTGGGTTTTTCTGGAGAGCGTCTGCAACAGCTATCCCAGACTGGCCCAAACCTTTCACGCAGGATTGCCGTGATGACCGAGCCCCTCCTCAGCTTTGATGCACTCAAGCGCGCCGCGGCTGCCGGCGAAATCGATACCGTGCTGGTCTGTATGGTCGACATGCAGGGACGCCTGGTCGGCAAGCGCTTCCAGGTCGAGTTTTTCATCGACAGCGGCCACGAAGAAACCCACTGCTGCAACTACTTGCTGGCCGATGACATCGATATGGAGCCGGTGCCGGGATACGCTGCGGCCAGTTGGAGCAAGGGCTACGGCGACTTCGTGCTCAAGCCCGACATGTCCACCCTGCGGCGCGTGCCCTGGCTTGAATGCACGGCGCTGGTGCTGTGCGACGTGCTCGATCATCACCATCGCCAGGACCTGCCCCACAGCCCTCGGGCGATTCTGAAAAAGCAGGTCGAGCGCCTGCGCGAGCGCGGCTATACCGGCATGTTTGCCTCGGAACTCGAGTTCTATCTGTTCGACGAGAGTTACGAGGCGATCCACGAGCGCAACTATCACAAACCGAAAACCGCCGGCCATTACATCGAGGACTACAACATCCTGCAGACCACCCGCGAAGAGCCGGTGCTGCGGGCGATTCGCAAGCATTTGCAGGCCTCGGGCATTCCCGTGGAAAACTCCAAGGGTGAATGGGGCCCGGGGCAGGAAGAGATCAACATCCGCTACGCCGATGCCATGACCATGGCCGACCACCACGTCATCATCAAGCACGCCTGCAAGGAGATCGCGCAGTTGCAGGGCAAGGCGATCACGTTCATGGCCAAGTGGCGCTACGACGCCGCCGGTTCCAGCAGTCACATCCATAATTCGTTGTGGGACAAGAACGCCAAAAAGCCGCTGTTCTTCGACGAAAAAGCCGAGTTCGGCATGTCAAAACTGATGCGGGCCTGGGTCGCCGGGCAGCTCAAGTACGCCAACGACATCACCTGTTTTCTCGCGCCTTATATCAACTCCTACAAGCGCTTCCAGGCTGGCACCTTTGCGCCGACGCGGGCAGTGTGGAGCCGCGACAATCGCACCGCCGGCTTCCGTTTGTGTGCCGAAGGCAGCAAGGCCATCCGCATCGAATGCCGCATCGGTGGCGCCGACCTCAACCCCTATCTGGCCTTCGCCGCGTTGATCGCGGCGGGCCTGGCGGGTATCGACGAGAAGCTCGACCTGGCGCCACCGTTCGAAGGCGATGCCTACCTCGATGAGCATTTGCCGGAAGTGTCCAAGACCCTGCGCGAGGCGAGCGCCGCACTCAAAACCTCCAGTATGTTGCGCGAGGCGTTCGGCGATGAGGTAGTCGACCATTACGTGCACACCGCCGAGTGGGAGCAGAAGGAGTACGACCGGCGAATCACCGACTGGGAATTGCAGCGCGGTTTCGAGCGCTACTGAGAACATCATGACTGAGAAGGTACAACTGATCTCCCCGGTCGATGGCCGGGTGTATGTCGAACGCGAGGTGGCCGATGCGCAGCAGGTCGAGCAGGCACTGACGGCCGCTGCCAATGCACAGGCGTCATGGCAACGCCGCTCACTGAGCGAGCGTGCGGCTTATTGCAGTGCCGCGGTGGACGCGATGCTGTCGATGCAGGCGGACATCGTGCCGGAGCTGGCCTGGCAGATGGGCCGCCCGGTGCGTTACGGCGCCGGCGAGCTGCGCGGTTTTGCCGAACGCGCCCGACACATGATCGCCATCGCTCCACAGGCCCTGGCCGCTGTAGAGCCTGCGCCCAAGGCGGGTTTTCGACGCTACATCAAACGCGAGCCGCTGGGCACGGTGCTGGTGGTCGCCCCGTGGAACTACCCCTACCTGACGGCGGTGAACACGATCATCCCGGCGCTGATGGCCGGCAACAGCGTGATCCTCAAGCACGCGTCGCAAACCCTGCTGGTGGGCGAGCGTTTCGCCGAGGCCATGCGTCGCGCAAAACTGCCCGAAGGGCTGTTCCAGAATCTGCTGCTCAACCATGTGTCGACCGGGGCGATCATTGCTTGCGGGCGCGTGCAGCAAGTGAACTTCACCGGTTCCGTGGAGGCTGGCAAAGTCATGGAAAGCGTCGCCAGCGGACAATTTCTCGGCATGGGCCTGGAGCTCGGCGGAAAAGACCCGGCCTATGTCCGGGCAGACGCCAACCTTGAACAGGCGGTGGAAAATCTGGTGGACGGCAGCTTCTTCAATTCCGGGCAGAGTTGCTGTGCCGTGGAACGCATTTATGTCGACCAGAAAATCTTCCCGGTGTTTGTCGAGCGTTTCGCCGAATTGACCCGTCAGTACGTGCTGGGCAACCCGCTGGACGAAGCCACCACCCTCGGCCCGCTGGTGACACCGGGCGCCGCCTTCTTCGTTCGTGGCCAGATCGCCGAAGCTATGGCCCAGGGCGCGACGGCGCTGATCGATCCGCAGGCATTTCCCGCCGACGTACCGGGCAGCGCCTACCTCGCGCCGCAGGTCCTGGTCGATGTCACCCATCAAATGTCGGTCATGCGCGACGAAAGCTTTGGCCCCGTGGTCGGCATCATGCCGGTGGCCAGCGATGAAGAAGCCATCGCCTTAATGAACGACAGCGAGTTCGGGCTCAGCGCTTCCATCTGGACCCGGGACCTTGCGGCGGCCGAACGCCTGGGCAACGAGATCGCCACCGGCACGGTGTTCATGAACCGCTGCGATTACCTGGACCCGGCTCTGGCCTGGACCGGCGTGAAAAACAGCGGGCGCGGCGTCACCCTGTCGCCATTGGGCTACGAGCACCTGACCCGGGCCAAATCCTTCCATCTGCGTCACGAGGTGTAGACCATGAACCTGACAGGAAACTGGAACTACCCCACGAGCGTTCGGTTCGGTGTCGGGCGCATCGCCGAGCTGGCCGACGTCTGTCGCAGCCAGGGCGTCCAGCGCCCCTTGCTGGTGACCGACAACGGCCTGGCGCGCGCGCCGATCACCACGGCGACACTGGATGCGTTGCGCGCCGCCGGTCTTGGCGTGGCGCTGTTTTGTGACCTCAAGCCCAACCCGGTGGAAGCCAACCTGGCCGGCGGGCTCGACGCCTGGCGTGCCGGCCAGCACGACGGCGTGATCGCGTTCGGCGGCGGCAGTGGCCTGGACATGGGCAAGCTGATTGCCTTCATGAGCGGCCAGACCCGCCCGGTCTGGGATTTCGAGGACATCGGCGACTACTGGACCCGCGCCGACGACAGCCGCATCGCCCCGATCATTGCCGTGCCGACCACGGCGGGAACCGGTTCCGAAGTCGGTCGTGCGGCGGTGATCATCGACGAGAGCACCCACACCAAACGCATCATCTTCCACCCGAAAATGATGCCGCGCGTGGTGATCAGCGACCCGGCCCTTACCGTCGGCATGCCCGCCAAGGTCACCGCCGGCACTGGCATGGACGCGTTATCCCATTGCCTGGAAGCCTACTGCGCCCCCGGCTTTCACCCACTGGCCGACGGCATTGCCGTGGAAGGCATGCGCCTGGTGGCCAACTCTCTGGTGAAGGCAGTACACACGCCGTCGGACCTTGAGGCCCGCGCGCAAATGCTCGCGGCGGCAGCGATGGGCGCCACGGCCTTCCAGAAAGGCCTGGGCGGGATGCATGCGCTCTCGCATCCGGTGGGCGCGCTGTACGACACCCATCACGGCATGACCAATGCCACCTTCATGCCCTATGTCCTGCAGTTCAATCGCACGGCCATCGAGGAGCGCATCACCCGCCTGGCGGCGTACCTGCGCCTGCCCTCCCCCGGCTTCGACAGTTTCATGGCCTTCGTGCTCAAGCTGCGCAAGGACATCGGCGTACCCCATACCCTGATTGAACTGGGCGTGGATGACCGGCAGGCCGACCTGATCGCGGACATGGCGATTGTCGACCCCTGCGCCGGCGGTAACCCGCTGCCATTGACCCGAGACGGCGTGGCAAGGATTTTCGACGCGGCATTTCACGGCCGTCTGTAGGAGCGAGCCTGCTCGCGATGAACGTCAACGATGACGCGGGGAGCCTGACACCCCGCGTCTTCCTCAAGTCCATCGCGAGCAGGCTCGCTCCTACAGAGTCCGGGCCTTATCAGTCGGGCTTTTTTGCACGCAGATGAATTATCCTGTGCCTCCCCGATTTCACCCCGGAGACATCTGTGCCCGCCCTCACCGCCCGCGAGGTTTACCAGCCGTTGCGCGATGCCGCCCAGGGCATTTGCACCATCAAGCGAGTCGCCGACGCCTGCGGGTCTGGTCTTGTACGGATCGACATTGACGGCTGGCGCCTGACACTCGACGTCGACGCCGGCCACGTGCGCCACTGCCTGCACGGCCAAAGCCCCGATGGCCGCGAGTATGCGTTCGACAGCGGGCAGCGCTTCGGCACCGACCCGGTGAGTCTGCTAAGCACCTGGGAGCTGGCGCAGATTGAACGGCTGTTGGCCTGAATCCTTCGCAACCTGTCGTTCCCTAGCTGCACTTGTGATACACAAGCCGGAGTGATTTCAGCGTCCAAGGAGGTTCTGCCATGCCCCGTTCCACTCGCCTGCCGTACTGGCTGGCCTGTGCCCTGCTCGGCTTGTTCGCTGGCGGCGTGCAAGCGGACAAGCCGACCCCGGCGCCCGACGCCTTGCAACCCTTGCTGGCGACGATGAATGAGCGGTTGAACATCAGCGAGCTGGTGGCGCTGACCAAATGGGACAGCGGCAAACCGGTCCAGGACAACACCCGGGAAGCGCAAGTCATCGCCAACGCCCGCAAGCAAGCCACCCAGCGCCAGCTCGACCCCGACGATGTCGCCGACCTGATCGCCGCCCAGATCGAAGCCAGCAAACTCGTGCAATACGGCCGGCTCGCGCAATGGCAAGCGGCGCACAAGGCACCGGACACGCCACGGCCGGACCTCATTAACGACATCCGGCCCAAGCTCGACAAATTGCAAAACCTGCTGCTCCAGCAGTACGCCGCGTTCCTGCCCTACCGCAAAGACCCGAACTGCCCGCAATGGCTGGCCACCGAACGCTCCGCGCTGATCAAGGATCACCTGCATGGCCAGGCGATGATTCGTGCGACGGGCGAGTTGTGTGTTGTGAGTCGATGACAGTGAAGTGATCCAGACGAAGAGCCCGGCCCAATCAGCCGGGCTTTTTCATGGGATCTCCCTATCAATGTAAAACACCCTTTACATTCGCGAAATCTCCGGCGAGTATGTAAAGGGACTTTTACATCAGGAGGATGCAATGAAGCGCTACTACATCGAAATGGGCGTCGCAATTACGCTGTACACCGTGCTGTTGCTGGTGTCGGTGATCTTGCTTAAAGACCAGCAAGAAATGGCCATGGCGCTGAAGATCATCATCACACTATTGCCTGTGATTCCTGCGGGGCTGATGTGTTGGGCGGTGGTGCGCAATATGCGCACGCTGGACGAAATGCATTTGCGTATTCAGTACGAAGCTCTCGGTTTTGCCTTTGCCGCTTCGGCATTGCTGACCTTCACCTACGGTTTTCTGGAGAATGTCGGCTTTCCGCACGTGTCCTGGGTCTGTGTGTGGCCAGTGATGGGCCTGATGTGGATGATCGGGCTCAGACTTGCCAAGCGGCGCTATCAATGAAAAACCGTCTCAAGGAACTGCGTGCCGAACGCAAGTGGTCTCAGGTCGATCTGGCGGCGTTGCTGAATGTTTCGCGGCAGACCATCAATGCCATCGAAAATGGCCGCTATGATCCCAGCCTGCCCTTGGCGTTTCAGATTGCCCGGGCATTTGCGCTGCCTATTGAGAGCATTTTCGATGATGAGTTCGCTGGGTAATCTCCCTCTTCAATCAGGCGCCTGCCCATGAGCCACACTGAGACCCTCGCTAAAATCTTCCTCGGTCCGGTGTTGCTGGCGCAAGGTCTCTACACCAGGCGCATGACGCCCAAGTTGCCGGAGGCCGAGGGCGAGCGTCAGGGCGAGGTCGGCAGCGGCGACATTCTGAGGTTGTTGATAGTCGGCGACAGCGCCGCTGCAGGGGTGGGCGCGGAGACTCAAGGTGAAGCCCTCAGCCGTCGGCTGGTCGAGCGCCTGGCCGATGATTATCAGGTGTCGTGGAAACTCTGGGCACGCTCGGGTCTGGATTCCCAAGGGTTGCTGGAGCTGCTCGAACAGCACGCCCCCGAGCCGTTCGATGTGGCGCTGTTGTCGATTGGCGTCAACGATGTCACCAGTTCACTCACCCTGGATCAGTGGCTCGCTCGGCAACGGCGTTTAATGGCGCTGCTATGCGACAAGTTCACGGTGAGGCAGATTGTCGTGTCGCCGCTTCCACCGATGCATTTGTTCCCCGCGCTGCCGCAACCATTGCGCTGGTTCCTGGGGTACAGGGCGCGGCGTTTCAATGCACATTTGGCGGATCTGGCCGCACGCCTGGATCGATGTACGATGCTCACCACCCCGCTGGCGCCCGAACCGGGCCTGATGGCCAGCGATGGCTTTCATCCGGGGCCGATGCTTTACCGGCAATGGGCCGACGATGCCGCCAGGGTGATCGACCAACGCTTTCGCACCACAACAATAAAAACAGGAGTTGAAGATGTCTGAGCTGAACCTGAACCCCAATGTCGCAGCGTCCCTGAAGCAGTGGCATGCGATGATCGGCAACCGCGACTTGAGCGGCTTGCCTGAATTGCTCGATCCGCAGGCGGTGTTCCGCTCGCCGATGGCACACACGCCCTATCCCGGGGCGCCAGTGGTGTCGATGATCCTCAACACGGTCATGAACGTATTCGAGGACTTTGCCTACCACCGCGAACTGGCGACGGCGGATGGCTTGAACGTGATTCTCGAATTCAGCGCCAGGGTTGGCGGGAAAGAACTGAAGGGCATCGACATGATCCGCTTCAACGAACAGGGCAAGATTGTCGAGTTTGAAGTGATGGTGCGGCCGCTGAGTGGCTTGCAGGCGTTGGGCGAGGAAATGGGGCGGCGCCTTGGTGCTTATCTGAAGGACAGCAAGGCCTGACTTCCTGATTCACCAAAATCCCTGTAGGAGCGAGCCTGCTCGCGATGGCGGAGTGTCAGTCAATATGTTGTTCACTGACCCATCGCCATCGCGAGCAGGCTCGCTCCTACAGATTTTGTGTACAACCTGGAAACTTCACACCATCGGCTGATGACTGGTCACGCAGTGAATACCGCCTCCGCCGGCGGAGATCGCGTCGATGTTGAGCTGCACCACTTTGCGCTACGGGTAGAGTACAGACAGCACGTCGATCATTGCGCCGGGAAGGTTTGTAGGTAGGCGAGCAGGTCTTCGATTTTTTCCGGGTCGCTGAGGCCCCAGAAAATCATGCGGGTGCCGGGCACGACTTTCTTCGGCGCTTCGAGGTAGGCGATCAGGGTTTCGCGGGTCCAGACCAGATTGGCGGATTTCATCGCATCGGAATACACGTAGTCCGTGGTGACGGCGGAGTGGCGACCGATCACGCCATTGAGTTGCGGGCCGAAGAAGGCGCGAGCCGATTCGCCGATCTGGTGGCAGCCGCTGCAGAGGCGCTTGAACACTTTCTCCCCGGCCTGGACATCGCCCGCAGCAAGGGTGGAAGTGCTGAGCAGGCCAGCGGTGAGCGCCAGGGCGAGGGTCAGGGCGGCGATTTTCTTCATGTTCCGTTTCCAGTTGGGTGTTGCTGGATGGCTATTGGAACACGGTGGTCGGGGATATCCCAAGTGGTCAAATGGACGCAATCCCTGTGGGAGCGAGCGTGCTCGCGATAGCGATGTATCAATCACCTTCTCTGTTGGATGTGATGGCCTCTTCGCGGGCAAGCCCGCTCCCACAGGTTCTGTGTAGTGGCTTATTTTTTTGACTTGTTGCGCGAGGTATTGAGCGCCATGGCCGCCTGAATCAATGCCTTCAGCGCCGCTTCATCGATCTGCTCGCCCTCGTGGATATCGATGGCACGCCGGGTATCGCCTTCCAGGCTTGCGTTGAACAGCTTCGACGGATCGTCCAGCGAAGCGCCCTTGGCGAAGGTCATCTTCACCACCTGCTTGTAGGTCTCGCCGGTGCAAATGATGCCGGCATGGGACCACACCGGCACGCCGCGCCACTTCCACTCTTCAATCACCTGCGGGTCGGCCTGGCGGATGATCTTGCGGACGTGGGCCAGGGTTTCGCCGCGCCAGTCGGCCAGTTCCCGGATTCGTTCGTCGATCAGCGCCGAGGCTTCGTTTGTTTCAACCTTTTCCGTTTTCATCACCGTTTCGACCCTCATCATGATGGTTGTGACCGATGAGGGTAGACGGTGCTCCAAAGTTTTCAGGAATCGCTGACTGACGGCGCTTGGGGCACGGGGCGGGTTTTCACGGTGACGAACATTTTGATACGGTCGCCGATTTCCTGGAGGGTATGGCGGAACGGGTCGTGTCTTTCGCTGGTGGTCGGATCTTCGAAGCTCCAGACCATCACTTCACCGGTAAACGGCATGCGTGAGGCCTCTTCGCAGGACTTGTCGCACAGGGTGATGACGTAGTCGAATGCCTGGCCTTCGAAGTCTTCGAGGGACTTGCTGCGCAAGCCGCTGGCATTGACACCGATGTGGTCGAGGGATTCGAAGGTGCGCGGGTCGATCTCGGTGGCCTCGAGTCCGGCGCTGAAGGCCTGGAAATCGGCAGGATCGATATGGCGCAACAGGGCTTCGGCCATGGGGGAGCGGACATCGTTTCTGGCGCAGACGAACAGCACGCGACGGGGGTCGGTCATGGGTTTACCTCGGCTGGCGGACTTTAGTGTTTGCTCATCAATCCATGCAGCACGCCGAACCGCAAACCCGGTTCCGACGCAATCATATGTGTGATGCCGAACACCTTGAACGCTGCCAGCATCAACACCAGGCCGCCGGGCAAAATGCTCATGCGGTGGGTGGGCAAACCCGCCAGCTTGAGGTGTTTCACATGTTTGACTTCCAGCAGGCGCAACGACAGGTGCAACAAGCCGCCGTAGGTGATGCCGCCTTGGCCGTCATCATTCAAGCCATTGGCCTTGAGGACCTTGGCCAGCATCCGCGCCGTCCCGGAAGAACCGATCGCCTGCTGCCAGCCCATGGCGCGGTAACGGCGGGCAATGCGTTCGAATTGCACGGTGGCCGCGCGTTCGGCCTCCAGCAGTGCTTCGGTCACGATCCGTCCGCCATGGAAGTAACGCGCACCGAAGGTGCCGCTGCCGATGGCAATGCTCTCGGTGACCAGCAGCTGGTCGCCACGGCCGATGATCATCTCCGTGGAGCCACCGCCGATATCCACCACCAGCCGCATGGTTTGCGCCGGCAAGGTGTGGGCCACGCCGGCGTAAACCAGTTGCGCCTCTTCGTGACCGGAAATGACGTCGATGCGAAAGCCCAAGTGGCGTTCGGCACTGGCCAGGAACAGCGGCGCGTTGTCCGCTTCGCGCACGGCGCTGGTGGCCACCGCCCGCACGCGCCCGGCCTCGAAACCACGCAACTTCTTGCCGAATCGCGCCAGCGCCTGCCAGCCACGGTCCAGCGCCAACTCATCGAGCGCCCCGCCCTGCAGGCCTTCGGCCAGACGCACCGGCTCACGCAGGGTCTTCACTTCCTGGATGACCATCTGCTGGTTCCGTCTCACCGACTGGCCAATCATCAGGCGAAACGCATTGGAACCCAGGTCGATGGCGGCAAACAGCGGGGCGTCTTTCATAGGGGGTTCCTTGCACATTCATCTACCGGCGGACTGGCGGCCGTCGGGCACTCAAGACGGATTGCGAGGATCTTGCCATGGCTTCGATGACACCCAGATGACACCGCCTGGCATCACCACTTCGTAACAAACTGTGACCAGGATCGGCCGTACCACCCATGACGCGAGTGTCTCACCATGCTTTCCAATCAGGACACCTTGATCCAGCGCATCCACCGCGAGCTGCTCGATATCAGTGACGAGGAGCTGGAACTGGAATTATCGGAAGACGGACACAACCTGGACGCACTGTTCGATGAACACATCGAGGATGGCAGCGAGAAAGAAGCCCGGCGCCGTTACTTCGCCGAACTGTTTCGCCTGCAAGGCGAACTGGTGAAATTGCAGAGCTGGGTGGTGAAAACCGGGCACAAGGTGGTGATCCTGTTCGAAGGCCGCGATGCCGCCGGCAAGGGTGGTGTAATCAAGCGCATTACCCAGCGCCTCAACCCCCGGGTTTGCCGGGTGGCCGCCCTGCCCGCGCCCAACGACCGCGAGCGTACGCAGTGGTATTTCCAGCGCTACGTTTCGCACTTGCCCGCCGCCGGGGAAATCGTGCTGTTCGACCGCAGCTGGTACAACCGCGCCGGGGTCGAGAAGGTCATGGGGTTCTGCAATGACGACCAGTACGAAGAATTCTTCCGCACCGTGCCGGAGTTCGAGCGCATGCTCGCCCGCTCCGGCATCCAGTTGATCAAGTACTGGTTCTCGATTTCCGACCAGGAACAGAACCTGCGCTTTCTCAGCCGCATTCACGACCCGCTTAAACAGTGGAAGCTCAGCCCCATGGACCTGGAGTCGCGCCGCCGCTGGGAGGCCTATACCAAGGCCAAGGAAATCATGCTCGAGCGCACCCACATCGACGAAGCGCCCTGGTGGGTGGTGCAGGCCGACGACAAGAAGAAGGCCCGACTCAACTGCATTCATCACCTGCTCAGCCAGATGCCTTATGAAGAAGTCGAGCTGCCGGTGATCGAATTGCCCCAACGGGTGCGCCAGAAAAACTATTCGCGAGGGCCTGTACCGCAGGAAATCATCGTGCCGGAGATTTACTGAATTCAGTTTGACCCACACCACACTTGTGGCGAGGGAGCTTGTCGGATCGCCGCACCGTCCCGTTCGGCTGCGCAGCAGTCGTAAAATCATTCAGTGCAGTTTGTCTGGCAAATCGCACTGCCTGATTTTGGGGTCGCTTCGCAACCCAGCGAGAGCAAGCTCCCTCGCCACAATTGGTCGGCAGTCAGCGAATTACCGGCATCCTGATGAATGGCCATCAAGCCGTCATCGAATCGTCATGAACCGGGCGTCATACTCAAGCCATTCAATGCGTGCTTTAACTTTCTGCTGCCAATTCTGGTGGCTTTTTTTTGCCTGAAATTCTGCTTACAAACACTCCTGCGCCGCACGCTCGAACGTCGACGGCACGAACGCCGACGCCAGCAGCTTGCGCTCGTACAGGAACACCTTGCCGCCATTCGAGGCTTTGTAGGTTTCCAGCACGTTGTCTGCCGCCACTTTGCTCGGTACGACGATCCGGTAGCTGCGCTGAGTCTGTGACACCGTGGGCGCCAGCGCATCGTGCTGCAACTTCGGCACCACGCAATGGGTGTACTCCTCGGGCGACTTGCTGGTCTGCAAGGTCAGCGTCGGATCGTTCGGCGTGGCACAACCGGCCAGCAGCAGTGAAGCGAAGGCCAGGGTCGGGGCAAGAAAAGTGCGCATGAATCAGGTCCTGAAAAGAAATCAACAGTGAATTGGGTTGCCCACCGTTCAATGGACGCAGGGCTGATTAATTGGTTGCTGCGGTCAATCCGGCTGTTACCAGCGCCTTCAGCGACGCATCGAACTGTTTCAGCGCGGTCAGTTGCAGGTCACGTTGCTGTTCAATTTGCGCGGCGATCTCGGGCGCGGCCTTGTCATGCACCCACACCGACGGCAGTTGTTTTTCCACCGCGCCTTCGGCCTTGCCGATGTACTGCAGGTTGGCGTCGTAGAACCGCGCGGCGAAACGCGCCTCGACCCGGTCGTTACGCTGGGTCAGCAACTGGTTGTGGGTGTCGAGCATCACCACCACATCCGGATGGGCCTGCACCAGGGCATCGAGGTTGTCGTAGACCGTTACCGACACAAAGGTGTGGTGCAACGAAGTCATCAGCCAGTCGATGGCCAGGTCCGGATCGGAGCTGTTGACGAACGCCTGGCGAATCCGCGCATCCAGTGCGTTTTTCGCGCCATTCACGGCCACCGAGTGGTATTGCTCAAGGTATTGCAGGTTTTCCACGGTGTTTTCGCTGTAGAGCACCCCGACCGTCTGCCCGTATTGCAACCCGCCCTGGCTCCCGGTGATGGGCGGCATATGGCAGGCGCGTGCGTCCTCGGCGTAGGCCGATGCGGTGGATGCAACACTGCCGAGCAACAGGGCAATCACAGCCAGTCGGGTCAAGATTTTCATCGCGCAGGTTCCTTGAGCAGCGTGTTCAATGCAGGCGATTTTCCGCCTTTGCGCCAAAAACAGAACTTGCGATTCTTGATGGTGACTATTGACTGAACCGATAGTGCGGGGCCGCCAGTGCATGCCTCTGGCGCAAACTTACCGGTCAATGTCGAACAAGCGCCTGTGCCGGGCGCCCACGGTTGATTACAGTGGCGCCTGCACTCCAAACCTGATCAAGGAACGAAACAATGGTGACCTGCTACCTGAAATACGTACTCGACCCCTACCAGCTCGACGCCTTCGAGCACTACGGCAAGCTGTGGATGCCCCTGGTGGAAAAATTCGGCGGCCAGCACCACGGCTACTTTTTGCCTTCGGAAGGCGCCAACAACATCGCCCTGGCGCTGTTCACCTTTCCGAGCCTGGCGGCGTACGAACATTACCGGCAGCAATCGATGAGCGATCCGCAGTGCATCGCGGCGTTCAAGTACGCCGAAGAGAGGAAATTCATCCTCAGCTACGAGCGTTCATTCATGCGGCCGGTATTTGGCGAGCAGGATCGCTGAGTCAGTCTTTTTTCAGATCCAGGCAGTAGGTGTAGTAGCCGGTGTCGCGCACCCAGCCCTGGGATTCATACAGGCGTTGGGCAGTGAAGTTGTCGGTGGCGGTTTCCAGGGTCATGCCTTTGCCGCCGGCCAGCTTCGCGAAATCCCGGGCGGTGTTCATCAGCAGTGTGCCGACGCCTTTGCCCCGGGCGGCGGGCGTGGTGAACAGATCACCGAGCAGCCAGGTGCGATGGGCATCGATCGAGGAAAAAGTCGGGAACAGCTGGACGAAGCCGAGGTTTTCACCGTCGGTGTCCCGGGCAAGAAAAATCACCGATTCATCCCGGGCGAGTCGCTCGGCGATGAAGGCGCGCGATTGCGAGAGGTTCGACGGCTGCTTGTAGAACATCCGGTAGGCGTCAAACAAAGGGGCGATCTGGTCGATGTGCGATGCGTCGGCGCGCAGGGCCTGAATAGCCATGAGGGTGCTCCATTGCGGTCTCAAGGAATGACAGACTAGCAATGGTGTGGAATAGGAAGGGATATTTTTCCAGGCAAGATCAAAAGATCGCAGCCTGCGGCAGCTCCTACATTGGAATGTGTTTCCCTGTAGGAGCTGCCGCAGGCTGCGATCTTTGCTTCTGGATCAGACCCGCACGTTACGTCCCGGCAGCGAGGTGCGCTGATTGGTTTCCCAACCTTCAACCAACCCCACCGGCACATTCGACGCCGGCAGCATGTTCACGCCACGCACCAGATCCGAGGCACGCTCGGCGAGCATGATGGTCGGCGCATTGAGGTTGCCATTCGGCTCGGTCGGGAACACCGACGAATCGATCACCCGCAAACCGGCGATACCGCGCACACGCAGTTCGGAATCGACCACCGCCATGTCGTCCTCGCCCATGCGGCACGAACCGCAGGGATGGTAGGTGCTTTCCAGGTTGTCGCGCACGAAGGCGTCAAGGTCTTCATCACTGGTCACCTGCGCACCCGGGGCGATCTCGCCGTCGCGGAAGCGGTCCATGGCTTTCTGGCCGATGATCTCGCGGGTCAGGCGGATGCAGCGACGGAAGCCTTCACGGTCCTCTTCCCGCTCCAGGTAGTTGAAGCGGATTTCCGGATGCTCGTACGGGTCGGCCGAGCGCACGCGCACATAGCCGCGACTTTTCGGCTTGTTGGGACCTGTGAGCACCATGAAACCGTGGCCCTTGATCGGCTTGTTGCCGTCGTAGCGCATCGCCGCCGGCAGGAAGTGGAACTGGATGTCCGGCCAGCGCAGGCCCTTCTCCGAGCGGATGAAGCCACCGGCCTCGAAATGGTTGGTGGCACCCAGGCCGTCCTTGAACAGCAGCCAGCGCAGACCGATCATCAGCTTGCTCAACGGGTCCATCTTGCTGTTGAGGGTCACCGGTTCCTTGCAGCCGAACTGGATGTACACCTCGGCGTGATCCTGCAGGTTCTCCCCGACGCCCGGCAGGTCATGGCGTACGCCGATCCCGGCCTTGCGCAGGACGTCCGCCGGGCCGATGCCGGAGCGTTGCAGCAGGTGCGGCGAACCGATCGGGCCGGACGAGATGAGCACTTCGCGGTTGCAATACACCTGGTGGGTCTGGCCGCCGTGGTCATACATGACCCCCACCGCACGCTTGCCTTCAAGAATGATCTGGCGAGTCATCGCGTGGGTGACCACCGTCAGGTTCGGACGGCCCATGGCCGGGCGCAGATAGGCGTTGGCCGTGGAGCAGCGCACGCCGTTCTTCACGGTCATGTGCATGGCACCGAAACCTTCCTGCATGTAGCCGTTGCAGTCTTCGGTCTTGATGTAGCCCGCCTCCGCGCCGGCTTCGACCCAGGCGCCGTACAGCGGGTTTTTCATGTGGTTGCCGTTGGTGGTATGCAGCGGCCCGGTTTGCCCGCGATAGCTGTCGCCACCCGACTCGTAGCTTTCGGCGCGCTTGAAGTACGGCAGGCAGTTGCGATAGCCCCAGCCTTCGGCACCCAGGGATTCCCACTCGTCGAAATCCAGCGCGTGACCACGGATGTACACCAGGCCGTTGATCGACGACGAACCGCCCAGCACCTTGCCCCGTGGGCAGTGAATGCGTCGGCCGTTGAGGTGGGTCTCCGGCTCGGTTTCGTAGCGCCAGTTGTACTTCTTGGTGTTCATCGGGATCGAGAATGCGCTCGGCATCTGGATCACTACGCTCTTGTCACTGCCGCCGAATTCCAGGACCAGTACCGAGGTGGCCGGGTCTTCACTCAGACGGTTGGCCAACACACAACCCGCCGAGCCTGCGCCAATGATGATGTAGTCGTATTTTTGCGTAGACATTTTTTGCGTGGTCATTCTTTGCGTGGTCATAGTTATCTCCCGACCGTCGATTCAGTGAATACCCGCGGTGGCTGCTGTTTGTGGGTCAGCGTGTCGCCGGTGGTGTATTGCGGGGAGTTTTTCTCGATCTGCTGGATCACCGCTTCTTCGCGTTTCAGATCGATCGAGCGGCTAAGCCAGTAGTACGCCAGGCCCGACACGATCAGCCCGACCAGCCAGGCGATGTCGATGCTGCCCAGCGCCTTGGCGAGCGGGCCGACATACACCTCGCGTTGTTCAACGCCGTCGAAGATGTAGAAGAACGGGATCATCGAGACAAAACCGATGGCGTAGGCGGCGATACCGCGCAGCCCCCAGCTGCCGTAGATGTTGCCGTGGGGCATGAAGAAGTGCGGGATGGCGTATCGGCCCTTGCGCACGAAGAAGTAGTCGGTGAGGTTGACCGAAGTCCAGGGCACCAGGAAGTACAGCATCACCACCAGGTAGATCCCCAGCACCGACAGGCCTTTGCCGGAACTCTGGATGCTCAGGGCCACGCCCAGTTGCAGCAGGATCACGAAGCCGATGGCCAGGATGCGTGCCTTGCGTGTTGGCTCAATGTGCTTGATCGAATCGACGCAGGTTAGCGTGGTCAGCTTGGCGCTGTAGATGTTCATCGCGATCACCGGCAGGAACGCCAGGATGGTGACCACCACTACCGCCGTGCCCACCAGCGGCGACACGGTGTTGCCGACTTGCCCCAGGGCCACCAGCACGTCAGTGGAGTGCAGGTGATCGGCCAGCCAGCCACCCACGGAAATCATCCACGCACCGGACAGCGACGCCCCGAGGAACACCACGGCGATCAGCTTGCCGCTGGAGGTGTTTTTCGGCAGGTAGCGCGAGTAGTCCGACACATAAGGCGCATAGGCGATGTTGTAGCTGGCGGCCGCCGCAAACTGCGCGATGAAGCCGGTCCAGTTGAAACCCAGCGGCTCCCGGGCCACTTCGCCCTCCGCGAGTGCCGGCAGCACTGCATCCGGCACCCAGCCCATCACCACCGCCACGGTCACCAAGCCATACAGCGGCAACGACAGGTACAGCGCCCATTTGAAGCTGCGGTGCATCCAGTCATGGCCGAGAATCGCCAGCACCGCCGCCGGTATGGTCACCGCCACCGCGATCACCGCGGGGTTGAACCCGAATAGCGTGTGCAACCCCTGCATCATCAGCACCAGGTTGACGATGTTGAAGCCGGCGAACACGAACAGCGTTGCGAGCAGTACCAAAATCACCCCGCGATAGCCGAACTGCGCGCGGGACTGGATCATTTGCGGCAGGCCAAGGTGCGGGCCCTGGGAACCGTGAAAGGCCATGAACAATGTGCCGAACATGATGCCCAGCGTGCCGGCCAGCGTAGTCCACAGCGCGGTCAGGCCGACGCTTGGGCCAACGAAGCCGATGGTCATGGTGAAGAAGGTGAAATTGCCGAGGAACCAGAACGGACCCTGACTGGCCAGTTTGTCGGTGCGCTCGTTCTCGGGGATGAAGTCAATCGAATGCCCCTCGACGACGGATTTTTCGTCGAGGCTGGACACGCTCGTGGCGGACTTGGCGTTAGTGTTCATGATGGACTCTTATTGTTGGAAGATCATGACGAGATAACCGCGTTCTTTCGGGTGAACGACTCCCCTGTGGGAGCGAGCCTGCTCGCGAAAAAACGTTAACGATGACGAGGGCTGCCTGGGTGAGCGCGGCGCTCTGACGTCTTTCGCGAGCGAGCTCGCTCCTACAAGAGCTGAGCTCACGCGTGCCTACCTGGCGTTGTTGCTGAAACCGAACAGGACTGTAGGAGCGAGCTTGCTCGCGATGAATTCGGGTGCGCCGCGTTTAACCGGCAAGCACGCGTTTTCGTTAACGACCATCGCGAGCAAGCTCGCTCCTACAAAGGGGTGGCGTCAGCTTGGCAGCGTGATCCACACCGCCTTGGTTTCGAGCAGGTACTCGAGCTGCTCGGCGCCCAGGTCCTTGCCGAATCCGGACTGTTTGTAGCCACCGAACGGCATCGACGGATCGAGGGTGCCGTGGGCGTTGACGTAGACCGAGCCTGCCTTCAAACGTGGAATCAGGCTGTGCACCTTGCCCAGGTCGTTGGAATACAGGGCCGCCGCCAAGCCGTAAGGCGAGTCGTTGGCCAGTGCCAGTGCTTCTTCCTCGTCGTCGAACGGTGCGGTGACCAGCACCGGGCCGAAGATCTCTTCCTGGACAATGCGCATGTCGTTACGGCAATTGGCGAAGATGGTCGGCTCGACGAAGAAGCCAGGACCATCGACCGGTTGGCCGCCGTAGACCAGTTCGGCGCCTTCGGCCTTGCCGGTTTCGATGTACTCGGTCACGCGCTGCTTTTGCAAGGCCGAGACCAACGGGCTGATGAAGCAATCAGGATCCAGGCCAGGAGCCATTTTCAGGGTGCGCGTGTAGGCGATCAGTTCACGCAGGAATTCGTCGTAGACACTGCTATGAATATAGGCCCGTGTACCGGCGTCGCATACCTGCCCGGAGTTGAAAAACACGCCGTTGGCGACCGCTTGGGCGGCGGCCGGGATGTCGGCGTCGGCGCAGACGATGACCGGTGATTTACCTCCGAGTTCGAGGGTCAGGCGCTTCATGTCATCCAGCGCGGCGCGGCCGACAGTCTGGCCGACCGGGGTCGAACCGGTGAAGGTCAGTTTGTCGATGCCGGGGTGGGTGGCCATGGCCGCACCGACCACGCTGCCGCGCCCGGTGACGATGTTGATCACGCCGTCGGGGATGCCCGCTTCCTGTACCAGTTCAGCGAAACGCAGGGCCGACAACGAAGTCAGCTCGGCGGGCTTGACCACCACGGTGCAACCGGTCGCCAGCGCTGCGCCGAGCTTCCAGGCCATGGTTTGCAGCGGGAAGTTCCACGGCACGATGGCGCCGACTACGCCCACTGCTTCCTTGCGGGTATAGGCCAGGTAATTGCCCGGTAGCGAAGGCTCGACGGTACGGCCGTGGAGCTTGGTGGCCCAGCCGGCGAAGTAACGCAGGGTATCGACGGTGCCCTGGATGTCCACGTCCTTGGCGAAGGCAACCGATTTGCCCATGTCGATGGATTCGATTTCCGCGAGCTCGGCGGCGTTCTGCTCAATCAGGTCGGCCAGGCGCTGCATCATGCGCTCACGTTCCGCCGGTTTGGCCTGACGCCAGGCGCCGCCGTCGAACTGGGCGCGGGCGGCTTGCACGGCGCGGTCCAGGTCATCGGTAGTGCCCATGGGAATGCGGGTGATCAGGCCTTCGGTCGAGGGTTCGATCACATCGGAAGTCTGGCCGTCGCTGGCTTCGACCCAGGCGCCGCCGATGAACATTTTCTGGACCTTGCTGAGGAAGGTCTGGGTGGCTTCGCTGACGCCGAATTTTTGCAGGTAACTTTTGACGATCGTGTCCATTTTTGTTCTCTCTGCCCGGCAGTCAGAGCCTGCCGGGTCACTGGTTTCGATGATCAGGCTGAAGTGGTTTCGCTCTCGGCGGCCGCCCGCACCTTGCCACGCTCGTGGAAGATGAAACCGATGCTGTTGAGCAGCAGTTGCGCCGCGAGGATCGAGGTCATGCCGGTCGGGTCGTAGACCGGTGCCACTTCCACCAGGTCCATGCCGACGATGTTGCCTTTGCTGCGCTTGGCCAGGGCCTGGATGATTTCCAGCACTTCGTAGTAGAGGAAGCCGCCGTGGCTCGGGGTGCCAGTGCCGGGGGCGATGGACGGGTCGAAACCGTCGATGTCGATGGTGATGTAGTAGTTGATGTTCTGCGGGATCAGCGCCAGCACACCCTCGACGCCGAGACGACGCACGTCGCGCACCGAGAGGATTTTCGAGCCGGCTTCGTGGGCCGCTTCGTAGTCGTCGCGGTTGGACGACGACACATTACGAATGCCCATCTGGGTCATGCCGACAATGTGGTTCATTTCGGAGGCGCGGCGCAGCGGGTTGCCGTGGCCGTAACGCACGCCGTGGCGTTCGTCGACGAAGTCCAGGTGCGCATCGAAGTGAATGATGTGGATCGGGCCGCGGCCTTCGAAGGCCTTGATCACTGGCGCGTGTACCGAGTGATCGCCGCCGAGCACCACCGGCATCACGCCGGCATCGAGGATCTTGCGCACGGCGTATTCGGTGTTCTTGTTGCTGGTGACCATGTCGGTGTGGACGATGTCGGCATCACCGACGTCGACCATGCGCACGTCCGATGCGGTGAGGTACATCACATCATCTTCGTGGTCGTAGGCGCCAGCGTGGCCGAAGGAAAACAGCGTCGATGCTTCGCGAATCCCGCGTGGTCCGAAGCGTGCGCCGGAGCGCCACTGGGTGCCCATGTCGTTGGGCACACCCAGCACCGCGACGTCGGCATCCAGGGCATCCCAATCGGTGCACACCGGGGATTTGCCAAAGGTGCAATGACCCACGAATGGCAGGTTCAGGCGACCGGATTCATAACCGTTGTTCGACATTTCTAGCCTCTCCACTTCTTGTTATCGGCTTGACGGACTGCAAGGCGACCGCCGTTGGAAAGACTATGGGCGCAGGTTTTCGTGGAAAAAATGCTAAACATCAGATACTCATATCGGCATTCCCGATGCATCCACAGGCCGGAGGTTCAAGATGATCCAGCTGCACGATGTCGACCTGAAACTGCTCAGGGTGTTCGCCACGATTGTCCGCTGCGGCGGTTTCTCGGCCGCGCAGGCGGCGCTCAATGCCGGGCAATCGACCATCAGCGAACAGATGACCCACCTGGAAACCCGGCTGGGGGTCAAACTCTGCCAGCGCGGGCGCAGTGGCTTCCGCCTGACCGAACAAGGGGTGGCGATTCATGAAGCCACCCAGCGCCTGCTGTCGGCGGTGGAAAACTTCTGCATGGACGCCGACGTGCTCAAGCAGCACATCAGCGGCAAGCTCAACCTGGGGATCATCGACACCACGATCACCGACCCGGACTCGCCGATTCCACGTACCACCCAGCGCTTCGTCTCCCGCGGGCATGACGTGCACCTGAACGTGTATGTCGGTACCCCGGCAGAACTTGAAGAGCGGGTGCTCGACGGTCGTCTTCATCTCGCCATCGGGCACTTCCCGATCCATGTGCCGGGGTTGCTGCAATCGCCGCTGTACCAGGAAGCCCTGGGCTTGTATTGCGGGCGGCGTCACCCGTTGTACGGCAGCCACGCCGAAGGTGAAGAACTGCTTGAAGAAGTCGCTGCGGGGCGGATCGTCGTACGCGGCTACATGCAGCAATACGACCTCGAACACCTGGGCGTGAGCAAGGCGGCCGCCACCGTGGACAACATCGAAGCCACCGCGATCCTGATCATTTCCGGTGCCTACCTGGGTTTTCTGCCTGAGCACTTCGCCGCCCAGTGGGTCAAGAGCGGCGAGATGCACCAGTTGGCACCCGCGAGCCTGCGCCTGAAATCGCCGTTCGACGTGATCACCCGGCGCGGCACGGCACCGCCGCCGATCCTGCAAGCGTTCCTCGAGGACCTGGCCGCCAGCGCCCGTAAAACCGGTCAGCCGTAATGTGACACTCGCCAAATTCAAATTTTGCCGGGCATACTGATTCGGTTCGCCAACCTTGCAGGCCCGTCATGCGCATCCACGTCACCTTCATCGACCGCGTCGGCATCACCCAGGAAGTGCTGGCCCTGCTCGGTGGACGCAGTTTCAATCTGGACGCCGTGGAGATGGTGCCGCCGAACGTCTACATCGATGCGCCGACCCTCGGCGCCGAGGTGCTCGAAGAATTGCGCGAAGCCCTTTTCGATGTGCGCGGCGTGCAAGCAGTGACCCTGGTCGACATCCTTCCGGGGCAACGCCGGCGCCTGCAACTGGACGCCTTGCTGGCGGCCAGTTCCGATCCGGTGCTGGCGGTGGATGATCGCGGCCATGTGCTGCTGGCCAACCCGGCGCTGATCGCCCTCTGCGGGCGCGAACCGGCCGGTGAATCGCTGACCACGCTGTTCGACGATGCCGATTTGCAGCGCACCCTGATCGCTCAGCATTTCCGCCTGCCGATGCACGAGGTCAGCCTCGGCGGCCAGACGCTGCTGCTCGACGCGATGCCCATCACCGACGCTGGCGCCCTGCTCACCCTGTATCAACCCAATCGCATTGGCGAACGCCTGTCGGCGCTGCACCATGACCATGCCGAAGGCTTTGATGCGCTGCTCGGCGAATCGCCGCCGATCCGTGCGCTCAAGGCCCGTGCGCAACGGGTGGCGGCCCTCGATGCGCCGCTGCTGATCCAGGGTGAAACCGGCACCGGCAAGGAGCTGGTGGCCCGCGCCTGCCATGCCATCAGCCCACGGCACGATGCGCCGTTCCTGGCCCTGAACTGCGCGGCGCTGCCGGAGAGCCTGGCCGAAAGTGAATTGTTCGGCTACGCCCCTGGCGCCTTCACCGGCGCGCAACGGGGCGGCAAGCTCGGCCTGCTGGAGCTGGCCGATCAGGGCACGGTGTTCCTCGATGAAGTGGGGGAAATGTCGCCGTACCTGCAAGCCAAATTGCTGCGTTTTTTGAGCGATGGCTGCTTCCGTCGGGTCGGTGGCGACAAGGAAGTGCGGGTCAATGTGCGGGTGCTCAGCGCCACCCACCGTGACCTGGAAAAAATGGTCGCCGAAGGGCGTTTTCGCGAAGACCTGTTCTATCGCCTCAACGTGCTCAACCTGCAAGTGCCACCGCTGCGCGAGCGCGGTCACGACATCCTGCTGATGGCCAATCACTTCATGCAACAGGCCTGCGCGCAGATCCAGCGGCCGGCGTGTCGTTTGGCACCGAGCACCTTCAGCGCCCTGCTCGGCAACCGCTGGCCGGGCAACGTGCGGCAACTGCAAAACGTGATCTTTCGCGCGGCGGCGATTTGCGAAAACCCGCTGGTGGACATCGATGACCTCGACATTGCGCGCACGGCGGTAGAGCGGCAAAACGACGGCGAAGTCGGCAGCCTGGAAGAGGCTGTGGGCGACTTTGAGAAGAACTTGCTGGAACAGCTTTATCGCAGCTATCCGTCCAGCCGTTTGCTGGCGGCGCGGTTGCAGACTTCCCATAGCGCCATTGCGATTCGATTACGCAAATACGGCATTCCCGGCAAGGCCTGAGTGATCTGTCGGAACACATTCCCCTGTAGGAGCGAGCCTGCTCGCGATGAGGGCGTGTCGGTCGAAATATATGTTGACTGTCAGGCCGCTATCGCGAGCAGGCTCGCTCCTACAGTGGACTGTGTTGCGTCTGCATTTTTCGTCTGCAAATCGATACAGCGTAGCGAAATCAAGACAAAACCTTTCCCACCCTGCATTTACAGCGTCTGCGCCCACAGCCCTGCTTGTCTGTACTGATTTCAATACGGATGAAATCTCTCGCACTTCAAAAAATCACGCCAAACCATTGATTTAAAACAACTAATCAACCTTGGCACCGCCCTTGCTATCACTCCTGCAACCCCGCTCGTCGCCCCGCCACGAGCCTTAAAACAATAAGGAGTTGATATGAGCGAATTGCGTTTCACCGTCGATCACGAATGGTTGCGCCTTGAGAGCAACGGCCTGGTCACCGTCGGCATCACCGAGTTTGCCCAGCAGGCGCTGGGGGATGTGGTGTTTGTTCAGGTACCTGAATTGGGCACTTTCGACGCAGGCGCTGAAGTGTCGGTGCTGGAATCGGTGAAAGCCGCCAGCAGTATCGGCATGCCGCTGGACGGTGAAGTGGTCGAGATCAACACGACACTGGAGAGCACCCCGGAACTGGTCAACGAAGACCCATTGGGCGAAGGCTGGTTCTTTCGCTTCAAACCGGTCGATGCCTTGGCGTTGAGCGATCTGCTGGATCAAGACGCCTACGAACGCCTGACCGCAGAACACGCCGACGCTTGAAGCCCAACCCTTCCACACAAGGACCACACCATGTTCAGCAAGCACGACCAGATCCAAGGCTACGACGACGAACTGCTGGCGGCGATGAACGCCGAGGATGCGCGGCAGGAACACCACATCGAACTGATCGCCTCGGAAAACTACACCAGCCAGCGGGTGATGGAGGCACAAGGCAGCGGCCTGACCAACAAGTACGCCGAAGGGTATCCGGGCAAGCGTTACTACGGCGGTTGCGAGCACGTCGACGTGGTCGAGCAACTGGCCATCGACCGCGCCAGGCAACTGTTCGGCGCCGATTACGCCAACGTCCAGCCGCACTCCGGCAGCCAGGCCAACGCGGCGGTTTATCTGGCCCTGCTGCAAGCCGGCGACACCGTGCTGGGCATGAGCCTGGCCCATGGCGGCCACCTGACCCACGGCGCCAAGGTGAGTTTCTCCGGCAAGCTGTACAACGCCGTGCAGTACGGCATCGACACCAGCACCGGCCTGATCGACTACGACGAAGTCGAGCGCCTGGCGGTCGAGCACCAGCCGAAGATGATCATCGCCGGGTTCTCGGCCTATTCGAAGACTCTGGACTTCCCGCGTTTCCGCCAGATCGCCGACAAGGTCGGCGCCTACTTCTTCGTCGACATGGCCCACGTCGCCGGTCTGGTGGCGACCGGTCTGTACCCGAACCCGCTGCCCTTCGCCGATGTGGTCACCACCACCACGCACAAGACCCTGCGCGGCCCGCGTGGCGGTCTGATTCTGGCCAAGGCCAATCCCGAATTGGAGAAAAAGCTCAACGCCGCGGTGTTCCCCGGCGGTCAGGGTGGCCCACTGATGCACGTGATCGCCGCCAAGGCCGTGTGCTTCAAGGAAGCGCTGGAGCCGGCATTCAAGACCTATCAGGCGCAAGTGATCCGTAACGCCCAGGCCATGGCGCAGGTGTTTATCGAGCGCGGTTACGACGTGGTGTCCGGTGGCACGGATAACCACCTGTTCCTGGTCAGCCTGATCCGCCAGGGCCTGACCGGCAAGGACGCCGACGCCGCCCTCGGCCGTGCCGGCATCACCGTGAACAAGAACGCCGTGCCCAACGATCCGCAATCGCCATTCGTGACGTCCGGTCTGCGCATCGGTACGCCAGCGATCACCAGCCGTGGCTTCAAGGAAGCGCAGAGCATTGCGTTGGCCGGCTGGATCTGCGACATCCTCGATCACCTGGGCGATGCCCATATTGAGGCCAATGTCGCACGGCAAGCGGCCGCCATGTGCGCGGACTTCCCGGTCTACCGCGACTAAGCACACCACACCCCCCCCTGTAGGAGCGAGCTTGCTCGCGATGGTCGCCAACGATTACGCGCGCATTCAGGATTAACGCGGTGCCTTTGGGTGCTTCGCGAGCAAGCTCGCTCCTACAGGTTCTGTGCACAAGGAAATAACGATGAATGCCATTGTCGAATCGGCCGGCAACAGCCCGGCCAAAGTGGAGGTCGGCACCAAACTGCGCGGTGCGCAAAAGGTCGCGCGGATCCCGGTGAAGATCATTCCCACGGATGAATTCCCGCGCAAGCCCGACTGGATCCGCGTGCGCATGCCGATCTCTCCCGAGGTCGACCGGATCAAGCAGCTGCTGCGCAAGCACAAGCTGCACAGCGTCTGCGAAGAAGCTTCGTGCCCGAACCTCGGTGAATGTTTCTCCGGTGGCACCGCGACCTTCATGATCATGGGCGACATCTGCACCCGTCGCTGCCCGTTCTGCGATGTCGGCCATGGCCGGCCCAAACCACTGGACACCAACGAGCCAATGAACCTGGCCGTGGCCATCGCCGAACTGCGCCTGAAGTACGTGGTGATCACCTCGGTGGACCGCGACGATTTGCGTGATGGCGGCGCCCAACACTTCGTCGATTGCCTGCGGGAAATCCGCAAGCTGTCGCCCGGCGTGCAACTGGAAACCCTGGTGCCGGATTATCGTGGACGCATGGACGTGGCCCTGGCGATCACCGCCAACGAGCCGCCGGATGTGTTCAATCACAACCTGGAAACCGTACCGCGCCTGTACAAGGCTGCCCGGCCGGGTTCGGACTTCGAGTGGTCGCTGGACTTGCTGCAAAAGTTCAAGCAAGCGGTGCCCCATGTGCCGACCAAATCCGGCCTGATGCTGGGCCTGGGCGAAACCGATGAGGAAGTCATCGAGGTCATGCAACGCATGCGCGAGCACGACATCGACATGCTGACCCTCGGCCAATACCTGCAACCCTCGCGCAGTCACTTGCCGGTGCAGCGTTTCGTGCATCCCGACACCTTTGCCTGGTTCGCCGAGGAAGGTACGCGCATGGGTTTCAGGAACGTGGCGTCCGGGCCGCTGGTGCGTTCGTCCTATCACGCCGATCAACAACTTCATGGAGGTACGGACGGTTTCAAGCCATGATGGAATGACTGGTCATGCATGGAGCCGTTTCCGATGTCGCGTTCACCCTGTCTGTTGTTGCTGTGCCTGAGCCTTGCAACGCCGTGCCTGGCCGACGAGTCGAAACCCGGGCACATGGTGTATGTGCGCAGTGTCGCTCCGGGCATCGAGCAGGACATCCGCTACGCCAGCGCGCACAATTTCACCGGGCACCCGCTCGACGGTTATCAGGCGGCGGAGTGCCTGCTGTCGGCGGATGCAGCCAACGCTCTGGCCCGGGTGCAAACGGCCCTTGAAGCCGAGGGCTACGGTTTGAAAGTATTCGATTGCTATCGACCCAAGCGTGCGGTGGCGGACATGGGTCGTTTCGCCAGCGAACCTGGCGACCCGCTGAAAACCGAGTTCTATCCACGAGTAGACAAGCAGGACTTCTGGCGCCTGGGTTATGTCGCCCGGGTGTCCAATCATTCCCGAGGCAACACCGTCGACCTGACCCTGATCGGTCCCGACGCCCTGCCTGCCGATACCTGGACGCCTTCCGTCAAACCGATGGATTGCACGGCGCCTTATGGCGAGCGCTGGCACGACGGCGCGCTCGACATGGGCACCGGTTTCGATTGCTTCGATGAGCGGGCGCATACCGACTCGGCGCTGATAAACGCCACGGCCAAAGCCAATCGCCAGCGACTGACCAGTGCCATGGCCAAGGAAGGCTTTGTGGGTTATTCGGCCGAGTGGTGGCACTTCACGTACAGCGGGAATCCGCCAAAGCCGGACGTCATGGACTTCCCCATCACGCCGCTTGCACCATGAACATTCTGCTCAAGGCCCTGTGGTTGGCGTTTTTTCCGCTGGCCGCAATGGCCCAGGGACTCGATGGCAGCGATCAACTGATCGTGGTCACCAGTAACGGCTGGGATGACATCCAGGGTACTGCCCAGCGCTATGAACGGCGCGGCAAGACCTTTGAAAAGTTCGAAGCGCCGTTTGCAGTGGTGCTAGGCAAGAACGGCATGGGCTGGGGCAAGGGGCTGCTCGATATCGGGCAGCCTGAAGGGCCGGTCAAACAGGAAGGCGACGGCAAGGCACCGGCTGGAATGTTCAAGCTGGGCACGGCGTTCGGCTACGAGCCTTCGGCCGAAACCCGTCTGCCTTATCTCCCGTTGACGCCGACCATCGAATGCGTGGATGACAGCCAGTCCACGCGTTACAACGAACTGGTCGACGCAGCGGTCGTGGAAAAAAACTGGAGCAGCTCCGAACGGATGCGCCGCTCGGATGAGCTGTACCGCCGAGGCATCGTCATCCAGCACAACACTCCGGCCTCTCCCGCTGCCGGGTCATGCATTTTCTTCCACATCTGGCGCGGCCCCACGGCGCCGACCCGTGGCTGTACGGCCATGGACCCGGCGGATATCGCGCGGTTGTTCAACTGGCTGGACCCGGGCAAATCCCCGGTGCTGGTGCAACTGCCGCAAGCGCAGTACGAAAAGTTGCGTGAGCGCTGGAAACTGCCGAAGCGCTAACTGGTAAATGCTGAACCTGTGGCGAGGGAGCTTGCTCCCGCTGGGGCGCGAAGCGGCCCCAAAAAATGGGACTGCTGCGCAGTCCAACGGGAGCAAGCTCCCTCGCCACAAAAGCCGGTATTAACCCCGCTCAACCACCACCGCACTCATCGACGGCTTGGCCAGCGCGTAATAGATAATCCCCGGCACCAACAGCCCGACGATCCAGGAAATATCCACCCCGCCCAGTTGCGCAACCATCGGCCCGGAGTAGAAATGGGTATCGACAAAGGGCAGCTGGATCAACACGCCGATCACATAGACGCTGATCCCCAGCACGTTCCAGCGACCATAGCGCCCGTTCGGGTCGGACAGCGCCGGGATGTCGTAACGCTCCTTGTTGATGAAGTAGTAATCCACCAGGTTGATCGCGCTCCACGGGGTGAAGAACGTCAGCAAAAACAGGATGAAGTACTTGAACGAGCTGAGGAACGAGTACTGCCCCAGCAATGCCAGCGTGGTGGATGCCGCGACAATCAGCAGCACGAACAGCATGCGCTGGCGGGCGGTGATTTCCAGGCGACGACGAAAGCCACTGATGATGGTGGCGATGCACATGAAACTGCCGTAGGCGTTGAGGGTGGACACCGTGACCTTGCCGAAGACAATGCTCAGGTACAGCAAGGACGCGATCACCCCGGTGCTGCCCAGGCCGACAATGGTCGCCACTTCGTGCCCACGGAAATTCGCCCCGGCCAGTGCGGCGGCGAACACCCCCAGCACCATCGAAGTCTGCGCTCCCAACACCGTGCCGAGGCCGACAGCGGCGAAGGTTTTCCATGACGAAGTCTTGCTCGGCAGGTAGCGCGAGTAGTCCGCCACATAGGGGCCGAAAGCGATCTGCCAGGACGCCGAGAGCGACACCGCCAGCAGGAAGGTGCTCCAGCCGAAATGACGATTGTCGAGCAGCAGGCCGATGTCGTTGAGGGTCATCAACCGGGTGAACAGGTAGGCGAAGGCGATGATGCCCAGCACGCTGGCCACCCGCCCGACCAGGTGAATCACCCGATAACCGAAGATCGTCAGGAACGCGATGCACGCGGCGAAAATGAGGATGCCGGCGCTGTCGCTGACACTGATCAATTGCGCGATCGCCTGCCCCGACAACACCGCGCCGGTGGCACTGAAACCCAGGTACATCAGGCACACCAGGACAATCGGGATCGCCGCGCCATACACCCCGAACTGCACTCGGCTGGAGATCATCTGCGGCAGCCCGAGCTTCGGCCCTTGCGCCGCGTGCAACGCCACTACGGCGCCGCCGAGCACTTGCCCGATCAGCAAGCCGATCAACGACCAAAACACATCGCCGCCCAGCACCACGGCCAGGGCGCCGGTGACGATGGCGGTGATCTGCAGGTTGGCGCCAAGCCACAGGGTGAACTGGCTGTAGAGACTGCCGTGTCGCTCAGCCTCGGGAATGAAATCGATCGAGCGGGTCTCGATCAGGGGACTGCGTTGCGCACTCATGACGGTGTTTCCTTTGAGGAACTGTTTTTGTTGTCAGGGACGAAATTCAAAAGGCTTTGGTTGCGCTGGCTACAACCGTCGCCGAGCAGAGGTCGTCATAGCCGTACCAACTGCTGCACTCGCTTTTCGACAAGTCGGTGTCGACATAGCTCAGCCCCCAGGTCACGCCGACGAAATCGCGGGTCAGCTTGGCTTCCCACTCGTAGTAAGACTCACGGCTATCGCCATTGGCGGACCAGAACGCAGGGTCATTGACATCGTTGCGCCCAAAGCGCAAGTCCAGGCCGACTTCGGCCGGCAAATCGATTTTGTAGCCCAGGTAGGTGTAAAGGGTGTCCTGGTCCTCGCCGAAGAAGTTCGGCGTGTCCTTGGAGTAATAGGCACCCAGCTTCACGCCGTACAGGTCGAGGACGGCGTAGACCTCGCTGAGGTTGAATTCGGAGTTCTTCGGGTAGTCGTACTTGATGTAGCCCAGATCGAGGCTGATTGCGTCGGTCGCCTGCCAGTAGTAACCGGCGTAGTACTCACGCTCCTGGCGGGTGTCGAAACCACCGCCGAAATCGACGTTGGAGGTCCAGGCGCCGATATACAGGCCGCTGCTGTGCAGCAGCGTCGCGCCGCCCTGCACCGCCGGATCGCCCTGGGTTTGCGAGATACCCCGGGTACGGTAGTCGCTGACGACGCCCAGGGTCATGTCCAGGCTGAAATCATCGTTGAGGGTCAGGGCCTGGCTGGTCAGGGGGATCAATGCCAGTGTCGCGAGGGTCAATGCTGAAAATGCGTTCATACAGTTCTCTTGTTGTTATGGCGTACGGTGAATTTCAGGCATGGCGATGCCCGACCCCTCGCGCTACGAGGGGCCGGCGGTTTTTTGCGTATGTCGGGTGTACGCAGGTCAGGACGCGGGGGCGTAGACCTGCTTGCCGGCGAAGAAGGTGTTCAGGACTTTGGTTTCGAACAGGTCGTCATCGCTGACCTTGAACACATCGCGGTCGAGGATGATCAGGTCGGCCTGCTTGCCCGGTGCCAGCGAACCGATCTGCTGCTCCAGGCGCAGGGTTTTCGCCGCGTTGAGGGTGTAGGCATAGAACATGGTCTGGCGGTCGATGCTTTCCTTGGCATTGAGTACACCCAACGGCCCTTTGCGCGTACTGGCCTGGGCAATGGCGTTGAACGGATTGGCGCTCGACACCGGCCAGTCGCTGCCACCGGCAATCGTCGCGCCGGCGTTATGCAGGGACCGCGCGGGATACTGGTAGCCGTAGGCAAAGGCGCTGATGTAAGGCTTGACCAGTTCGACGGTATAGGACTCGCCGGTGGCCCACAGCAGTTGCATCGAGGCGATCACGCCCAGTTCTTTGAAGCGCGGAAACTCCTTGGGGTTGACCAGTTGCAGGTGCGCGATGCTGTGGGGCACGGGCGTCGGGCTGAGCTTGCGCGCATAGGCCACGCCATTGAGCGCTTCACGCACCGCGCGGTCGCCGACGGCATGCATGTGCACGATCCAGCCACGCTTTTCCGCCGCCACCACCAGTTCGCCGAAATGCGCCGGGTCGGTCAGCAACTGACCGTTTTTGTGGCTGTTCTTGAACGGCACGATGACCGCGGCGGTTTGCCCCGGGAATTCGAGAATGCCGTCGACAAACACCTTGATGCCGGGGAACGTCAGGTTAGGCACGCCCTCGAATTGCTTCATCACCGTGGCGATCACCTCCAGGTCGGCGGGTTTGCTCTTCGGATTGGTGACCATCAACGCAGCGACGTGGGCACTGAGTTCGCCGTTCTGCGCCAGTTCCTTGTACAGCGGCAGCACGCCGACACTTTCCGCGGTGGCATGGAAGTCGAACAGCGAATCTTCACTGCCGCCATTCGCCGCCGCATCCATCCAGGCCGTGACGCCGTATTGATTGTTGATCTTCACCGCCTCGCGAGCGGCCTTGAGCATGGCTTCCGGGCTGGGCGCCGGAATACCGTTGCGCACCACGTCCCAGCGGGATTCGGCGAAGTAGCCGTTAGGGGTGAAGTCCGCTTCATGGCCGATGTAGCCGCGTTCTTTTTCCGGCAGGCTTTTTACCAATGTCGCGTCGATGTTCAAGCGCTTGAGCATCGCGTTGTTGGCCCAACCGGTGTGGCCGTCGATGCCGCTGAAGACGATGGGCTGATCGGCCCAGCGTCCCTGGTTGAACACCTTGCCCAGTTCGCGGCTTTTCTCCCAGTAGGCCGAACTGACCCCGGCGACGCTGATCACATCACCGGACCGGGCACGTCCGGCCTTGTCTTCTTCGATCAACCATTGCTCCAGTTCCGGCAAGGGTTTGACCTCGTCCAGCAGGTTGGCCTTCATGCTGTCGAACGCCGCCACCACCGGGTGGCTGTGGGTGTCGATCATGCCTGGCATCAACACCTTGCCGGCCAGGTCGATGCGTTGGGTCTTGGCATCGGCCAGGGCATTGATTTCGGCATCGCTGCCCACTTTCAGAATCTTGCCGTCTTGCACCGCAACAGCCTGCACCAGCGCCTGGCCGGGTTCGGCGGTAAAGACCTTGCCGTTGAACAACACAAGGTCGGCGGCGGCCATCGCTTGTACCGAGGACAACGCCAGCGCGGCGGCTAACAGGTTTGGAATGAATCGCATCGGAACGCTCTCTGGTTTTTATTGGGCGGATCGGGAAGTGACGACTTGGGAAGCAACCTGCGGCGCCAGCCCAAGGAACGGCGCCCGGGCCCACACGACTTTGCCGCCGACCAGCGTCAGTAACACGTCGTTGCGGCCCAGTTCCTCCTCGGGCACCTGCATGAAGTTCTTGTCGAGCACGATCAGGTCGGCGAACTTGCCGACTTCGACCGAACCCAGCACCGCGTCCAGCTTCAACTGTGAGGCGGAACTGAGGGTGATGCTGCGCAGCGCTTCAGCTCGTGACAGCGCCGGATCGGTGTTGAGTCGCCCGGCATACTTGGGGCCATAGCTGTGCGGATTGGTGGGGTCGCCGGAACGGGTGACACCGACTTTCAACGCCAGGAACTCATCGAGGGGATCGACCGGCCAGTCGCTGCCAAACGCTACTCGGCCGCCGGCATGGGCGATGCTGCCCGAGGGTTCCATGCGCGCAAAACGCGCGGCGCCAAGGTGATCACGGGTGCCGTCTACCGTGGACGGTGCCTGCTGCGCCCACTGGAACGACATGGTCGCGGTCACGTCCAGTGCCTTGAAACGTGAATAGTCGGCAGGGTCGACCGACTCGGCGTGCGCGATGGCCGGGCGGAAATCAGTACCGGGCAGTTCCTTGCGTACGTAGGCGACGCTGTCCAGAGCGTCCCGTACCGCGCGCTCGCCGGTGGCGTGCAGGTGCGGGTCGAAACCGGCCTTGACCGCTTGCAGCAACAGCGGATTGAGCACTTGCGGCGGGAAGTACAGTTCGCCCAGGTTCTGGCCCGGCGTCCATTTCGGCGCCTTGTCGGTACCGCTGTTGTGCAGGTACGGGGTCAACATGGCGCCGGTGTCCGCCGGGGCGTTGATGATGCCATCCATGAACAGTTTGACGTGGCGCATGTTCACGCCCGGCGCGACTTTCACGTCGCCCTGGTCGTAGGTGCTGGCCAGGGCCTTGGCCTCGGCGATGGTTTTCACCGGGTCGGCGGCCGCGGCGGCCGGATCCAGTTTGATCGCCAGCAAGGCCCGGGCGGTCAGTTCGCCGGACTGTTGCAGGCGGGTGAAGGCCTTGCCGTTTTCAGGTCCCGACAGCGCATCGAAGAAACTGGTGATGCCTTGCTGGCGCATGGCGTCGAGGGCTGCGCGAACCTGATTGAGTTTTTCCGCGTCGGTCGCCGCCGGCACCACGGTGGCCAACGATTCGGCGGCGCCGTCTTCACAGATGCCGTTTGGATTGCCGGCGCTGTCACGTCGGTATTTGCCGTCTTCGGGGTCGGCAGTGTTTTTGTTGATCCCGGCCAGCTCCAGGCCGCGAGAGTTGGTCAGCACGGTGTGGAAGTCGGTGGAGCGCACCTGGATCGGGCGCTTCGTATTGAGCGCGTCCAGGGTCGATTTGTCGGCGTCGCCATCGAGCCCGGTCATGCCGATGCGATCCCAGCTGCCCACTTCCAGCCACACATCCGGCCCCTTGTCCTTGTCGGCATCGAGGCAGGCCTGGATGCTCGCCTGAAACTGCGCGCGGGTCAGGGTCTGGTATTTCAGGTCGCACAAGGTCATGGCCCGACCGCCATCCCCCGGGTGCATGTGCGCATCGACGAAGCCCGGCATCAGCATGCGCCCGGCCAGGTCGATCAGTTGTGTTTGCTTGCCGATGTAGCCGTCGACCCCGGCATCGCTGCCGACATAGACGATCCTGCCGCCCGAAATGGCAATGGCCTGTTGCACGGAATTCTGGCCATCGACGGTGTAGACGTAGCCATTGCGCATGACCGTGTCGGCGGGTGTCGCCGCCAACGCCATGCCGGAAAATGCCGTCGTCGCCGCAACGGCGACAAAAAGCCTGGAAAGTCTCAAATGCCTCACCCCTGTTCTTATTGTTTTGAAGCGGCCCGAAGCGATTGCGCCAGCCCCTGATAGACAGGGCCTACCCTATAGGGCGCAGCGTTCGAATGGACCTCTGCAAATGAGGAGGGGTCAGGCAAATAATTGAAACGGCTGGGGTTAATCCCGGCGCACGGACTCCGTCAAGGCATTCGGTGAACGCAGGACAGAACCCAGCTCCACCTTGCTTTTCACACCCAGTTGCAAGTAGCAGTTACGCAAATAGGTGCGCACGGTCGCGGGGCTCAAGGCGAGCAATTTGGCGATTTCTTTGTAGGAATGACCGGCGGCGAACAGCATCGCCGCGGTGCGTTCCCGTGGTGCCAGGCCATCTCCGCCTGATGGCGCATCGAGGGACAGGATGACGTGTCCGGCGTTGGGGCTCAGGGTCAGGGCGCAGCGGCCCAGACGAATCACACAGGGCGCCTTTGGCAATTGCGCGATCACCTCGCCCGGCAGCATTGAACCGCTCCAGCCGGGCAGTTCGCGTTGAATGGCGGTGCACAACCTGGCCCCGATATACAGCAGACTGCCGTCCATGCGCGCGACGCCAAAATCACTCGCGCCGTTTTCGCTGTCGAAGCGAATCATGTCCTGCACCTGGAACCGCCACAGCTGGAACAGGTGGTCGCAGAATGCCGAAAACAGCTCGGCTTCGTTCTCCTCGAACGCCTGTTCATCCTGGCCACGGTAGAGGCAGACGAAAAACATCAAGCCGCTTTCGGGCAACTCATAGGTGATGCTCATCAAGTGGTAGAGATCGTAGCGCCGGGCGAAATCGTTGACCGCCTCGCACGGGTCGTTGAAACCCTTGTCGCGCACCACCTCACCGGGACGGTTGAGCGTGGTGTGGGAGAACTGATCGTTGGCCGCCACCGGATGCCATTCGGCGGCAAAGGACTCGGGGAGATTGATGCTGCCATGCATCCAACTCTGGGGGGGAACATCAGGACCTGGCGAAGACATCTCGCCCCACCAGGCAGACGCGAAGGGCACCAGAGGACCGAATGCCCGCAAGCCATCGGCGATGAACCGCGACGCCCCGCTCTCCCGCGCCAGCTGGCCAAGGTGCAATACGCAATGATTGAACGCCTTCAGCGTGACCAGCGACGTATCGTCGACCTTCTTTCCCTCCCCCATCATGGCGATCCCGTTCACTGCATGGTCTGTTGCTTCGACGATGCCATAGGGCCGGGAATGGCGTCCAGCCTGCCGTGACATCAACAGTTACAAAGCGCTGTGCAACCCGTACAACTGCGGCCTGCGGTCCAGATGCAGGTCATTACGCGCGCTGATGCGCTTGTTGCGCGCTTCTGCGAGGTTCAGCGTGGCCAGCAACATCTGCTCGCCGCCCTGCTCCGCCGGCCCGGCCAACGGATAACCGTCGGCATCGACGATGACCGAGCCCTGGACCCAGCCGACCCCACGCTCATGGCCATAACGATCGCAGGCGGCGATGAACATGCGGTTGACCGAGGCGTTGGCCTGCACCCGCAGCACTTCGGCCGGGCGCTCGGTCTGCGGCCGCGGACCGTCGGGCCAATTGACCGGCGCGCACAACAGATCGGCCCCGGCCAGCGCCGGTAGACGCACCCACTCGGGGAATTCCAGGTCGTAGCAAATCAGCATGCCGAAGCGTCCATGCAGCGTTTCGACCACCGGCGGTGGCGCATCGCCGGCCGTGAAGATGTCCTTCTCGGCATCCCACAGATGCGCCTTGCGGTACACCGCGCGCAGGCCATTGGCGTCGATCATCGCCGCGCTGTTGGCCAGCTCATCACCGGGCAGGCGCTCGCAGAATCCGCCGACGATCACCAGGTTCAGCTCACGGGCCAGGGCCTGCCAAAGCTGCAATATCGGGCCATCCCTGGTTTCCGCCAGCAACAGCGCCTCAAAGCGGTCGGTGAACAGGTAACCGCTCTGCACCAGCTCGGGCAGCACCACGACCTGGGCGCCCTGTAAGGCTGCCTGGCGAATCGCACGTTCGGTGAGCGTGCGGTTGTAGGCCAGGTCGCCGATTTTCGGTGCCAGTTGGCAACAGGCGACCACGGTATTTTTTACACTGCTCAACGCCCTGCCTCCGCAGATGAATGGGTCATGGCGACGATGTCGCTTTCACTCAGCGCATCGATCACCCGGCGTTCGGCGGCCAGATCAAGCGAGCGACTGAGCAGGTAATAGGTCAGGCCCGAAACCACCAGGCCCACCAGCCAGGCGATGTCCACGCCTTCCAGCACCCGTGCCAGCGGGCCGACGAAAACCTCTTTGCCGGCGGCCGCATCGAAGATGTAGAAGAACGGCACCATGGCGGCGAAACCGATCAGGTACGAAACGATGCCGCGAAATTGCCAGGCGCCGTAGATGCCTTTTGGCGTGAAGAAATGCGGGATCGCATAACGGCCCTTGCGCACGAAGAAGTAGTCCACCAGGTTGACGGCGGTCCACGGCACGAGGAAGTACAGCAACAACACCAGGAAGGTGTTCAACAGCGCGATGCCGTCACCTTTGATCGACAGCACGCAGGTCAGCAGAATGACGCTGATCACACTGATCGATAGCACCCGGGCACGGGGGGTCGGGGTGATTTTTTTGATCGAGTCGACACCGGTCAGCAGCGTCAGCATGGCGCTATAGGTGTTGAGGGCGATGATCGGCAGGAAGCCCGCCACCGAGACGACCACCAACAGGTTGCCCAGCCCCGGCACCATCGATGAGCCAACCTGGTTCAACGCCACCAGCGCATCCGCGGCTTTCAGCTCCTGGGCCAGCCAGGCACCGAGGCCGATCATCCAGCTGCCGGACAACGAGGCGCCGATGAACACCGCCGCGATCAGTTTCGCCCGGCTGGTATTTTTCGGCAGGTAACGGGAATAGTCGGAGACGTAGGGTGCGTAGGAAATGTTGTAGCTGGCGCCGATGGCGAACAACGTGGCGAAGGCCACCCAGTTGAAGCCCAGATCGGCCGCCGGCGTAACGCCTTCCTGGCCCGCGCCGAACATCAGGGCAATGGTCACCAGTGCGTACAACGGCAAGGTCGCCAGCAAGGCCCACTTGAAGGCCTTGTGCATCAGGTCGTGGCCGTAGATCGACAACAGCGCGCCGATCAGCACCACGGCCACGGCGACGATGGTCGGGTCAATGCCGAACACATGTTCAAGGCCGTTCATGATCAGCGAGATGTTCACCACGTTAAAACCGACGAACACAAACATCGTCGCCATCAACGCCAGGATCACCCCGCGATAGCCGAACTGGGCACGGGACTGGATCATCTGCGGCAGGCCCATTTCCGGGCCCTGGGAGCCGTGGAACGCCATGAAGATGGTGCCGAACATGATGCCCAGGGCACCGGCGAGCAGGGTCCACAGCGCCGACAAGCCGAGGCTCGGGCCGACAAAGCCGATGGAGATGGTGAAGAAGTGGAAATTGCCGAGGAACCAGAATGGCCCCTGGCTGCCGAGTTTGGCGTGACGTTCGTTTTCCGGGATGTAGTCGATGGAGTGGCCTTCGATGGCCAACCCGCCGCTCGCCTCGGTGGCGTGCGCAGACACTGGGGAATCTGACATACGATTGTTCCTATGCTGTTGATTGTTATTTTTGTGGGTACAGCGCTCGCTACGACGTCCAGATCAGGTGAAACTCCAGAATAAGCTGACGATGACGCTGGTTTCACAGCAATGTAGGGCGTGAGTTCCGGCAATAAAATATCGCAGGCACACTGTTCACATAGATCAGTATCTATGTAAGCGAGAATCGGGAGCCCCTATGCTGGGAACTGTAACGGAGCTGGATCTGCGTCTGATCCGGGTATTTCTGACCGTCGTCGAGGCGGGCGGCATCTCGGCGGCGCAAACCGCCCTCAACACTACGCAACCCACGATCAGCGCGCAGTTGGCGACGCTGGAAGCGCGGGTCGGTTTCCGTCTGTGCGAACGCGGGCGCGGCGGGTTTTCGGTAACGCCCAAAGGCACTCAGTTCATCGAGGCGGCCCGGCGCTTGCTGGCGGCAGCCGAAGGTTTCCGGGTCGAGGTGCAACACATCAACCGCAAAGTCTCGGGCAGCATCAACATCGGCCTGCTGGGGCAAATCGATCCGGTGGCGAACAAGAAAATCGGCCAGGCCATTGCCCGTTTGCGGGCGCGGCACGAGGGGCTGTACTTCCATTTCACCGAACTGTCGTCGTCGCTGCTGGAAGAAAAAATCATCAACGGCCATATCGACCTGGCCATCGGTTACTTCTGGCATCGCTTGCCCGGCATCGATTATTTCCCGCTGTTCCCGGAAACCCAGATCGCCTACTGCGCGCCCTCGCATCCGCTGTTCGGGCAAGTCGGCGCACTGACCCGGGAGGATGTCAGCGGGTTTGACTGGGTCTGGCCGAGCCATCCGCTGCCGGAAATGCCGGCCCCCACGTCCATCGAACGCCTGACCGTACTCACCGACAGCATGGACGGCGCGGCCCTGCTGATTCTGTCCGGCCAGCACCTGGGGTTTCTGCCGCAGCATTACGCGACCCGCCATGAACAGCTGGGGCAGTTACACCCGCTGAACCCGGACCTGTTGCGCTATGAGGTGAGCTTCCATGCGGCCGTAAGGCATTCATCGCGCCAGCGGGACCTGGTGAGTGCGTTTCTCAATGAGCTGATGGAGATTTTCGGAGCGCCGTAGATCCTGTGAGAGCGGTGGGTCAGCCGACATCAATGCTGACTGTAATGACGCCATCGCGAGCAGGCTCGCTCCCACAGGGGGGGATGTTGTGGGTTCAGAAATGGATGTCTTTGGCCGGGATCACATCGATCCGCGCCACGGAACCGGTCAGGTGCGCCAGGTCCTTGTTGTGCTCGGCGATGATGTCTTCGGCGCTGAGGTTGCCGTTGTCGACGGTGGAATGGGCGTCGCCCGCCAGCACCACGTCGTAGCCCAGTTTCAGCGCCTGGCGCACGGTGGCATTGACGCAATAGTCGGTCTGCAGGCCGCAGATGACCAGGCGCTCGAAGTCCTCTTCCGGTAACAGTTTTTGCAGATTGGTCTGGTAGAACGAATCCCCGGTGGTCTTGCGCACGCGATGGTCCTTGGGCGAGGTTTGCAGCCCTTCGGCCAGTTGCCAGCCGGCAGCGCCATGCGCCAGCGGACTGCCGGTTTCTTCGTGCTGGATCAGTACCACGGGCGCTCCCGCCTTGCGCGCCCGGGCAGAAAGGTCATTGATGGTGTCGATAACCCGTCCGATCTCGAAACACTCGTATTCACCGGAACACAAAGCCTGTTGAACGTCGATGATTAACAACGCAGTGGTCATGATTTCCTTCCTTGATATGCCGAGTGATCAGGGGACGAACATAATCCCGTCCCCCTCCAGACACAACCCTCAGTAACCCAGCGACAACCCGGTGTTACGCCGCGGGTCGTTCGCCCCGTAGAAACGGTTCTTGCCGACCGGTTTGCCGCCCAGGGACGGCGCGCCGACCAGGATCGCCGCCAGGTGGTTGGGATCCTGTGGACCTGCGAACTTGTGCCCCCAGCTTTCGAGGATTTTCACCGTGTCCGGGCTGGTGGTGAAGGCTTCCAGGTTGGTTTCCTCCGGCAGCCATTGCTGGTGGAACCGCGGTGCATCCACCGCTTCCTGGATGTTCATGCCGTAGTCGATCACGTTGAGCATGGTCTGCAAGGTCGCGGTGATGATCCGGCTGCCACCCGGCGTACCGACCACCATCACCACTTTGCCGTCCTTGGTGACGATGGTCGGGCTCATGGACGACAACGGCGCCTTGCCGGGGGCGATGGCATTGGCCTCGCCCTGCACCAGGCCGTACATGTTCGGCACGCCGATTTTCGAGGTGAAGTCGTCCATTTCATCGTTGAGGATGACCCCGGTCTTGCTCGCCATCACGCCGGCACCGAACCAGTCGTTGAGGGTATAGGTCACCGACACCGCGTTGCCCCACTTGTCGACGATGGAGTAATGGGTGGTGTTGTTGCCTTCATGGGGCGCTACACCGGGCTTGAGTTCGCTGGATACCGCGGCTTTTTGTGGCTTTATCGCTTCGCGCAGCTTGGTTGCGTAGTTTTTATCCAGCAGATGGGCGATCGGGTTCTTCACGAAATCCGGGTCACCCAGGTAGCTGTTGCGGTCCACATAGGCGTGGCGCATCGCCTCGATCTGATAGTGCATGCCCTGGGCCGAGTGGTAGCCCAGGTCCTTCATCGGATAGCCTTCAAGGATGTTCATGATCTCGCAGATCACCACGCCGCCGGAGCTCGGCGGCGGTGCCGAGACCACGTGGTAGCCACGGTAGTCGCATTCGATGGGCGCCAGTTCGCGGGTCTTGTATTTGTCGAGGTCGGCCTGGGTGATGATGCCCTTGTTGGCCTGGCTGGAGGTGACGATGGCGTCGGCCACCCAACCTTTATAGAAACCATCGGCGCCTTTCTCGGAGATCTCCCGCAGGGTTTTGCTCAGGTCCTTTTGCACCAGTTTCTGCCCGACCTGCATCGGCTCGCCTTTGCTCAAGAAGATCGAGCCGGAATCCTTCATGTCCTTTTTGAACATGTCAGTGGCGTAGTCCAGCAGATCGACATCACCCTGCTCCAGCACGAAACCGTCTTCGGCCAGCTTGATGGCCGGGGCGATGATTTCCTTGCGCGGTTTGGTACCGTATTTGGACAGCGCCAGTTCCATGCCCGAAACGGTGCCCGGCACGCCCACGGCCAGGTGGCCACGGGTACTCAAATCGGGAACGACGTTGCCCTCTTTGTCCAGGTACATGTTGGCGGTAGCGGCCAGCGGGGCTTTTTCACGGAAGTCGAGGAAGGTCTTGCGCCCGTCCGCCAGTTGAATGGTCATGAAACCGCCACCGCCGAGGTTGCCTGCCGCGGGGTACACCACCGCCAGCGCATAGCCGACCGCGACCGCCGCATCCACGGCATTCCCGCCTTTCTTCAGTACATCCACGCCCACGTGGCTGGCCAGGTGCTGGGCCGTGACCACCATGCCGTTTTCCCCGGTAGCCGGGGCCACGGAGGCGGCATGGGCGATCAGACAGCTGAGCGCCAACGAGGTCGCAATCAGCGATTTGGCAAAAGGTTCGTACTTCATCAGTCGGTCTCTTCTTGTCATTAAACAGGGAAACATTTCAAAAGCCGTTGCCAAGTATGGTCGGGATTACGTATTGCGCCTCCCCGTCGAGACAGTATCCTTAACGCCTGTTCAGCAATTTTGCGCGAGCCTTGGCATGACCTATACCTGCACCACCGTGGCTTCACCCGTGGGCCTGTTGAAGCTGGTGGCGAACGGTTCACGACTGGCGGCCATCCTCTGGGAAAACGACAATCCCGGCCGGGTGCGCCTCGGCCCGATGAGCGAAGCGCCGGACAATCCGATCCTGATGCGCACGGCTGCGCAGTTGCGCGAATATTTTTCCGGCACCCGCGATCGCTTCGAACTGGATCTGGATTTTGCCGGCACGGAATTTCAGAAGAAGGTCTGGGCGGCGCTGCTGACCATCCCGTTCGGCGAGACCCGCAGCTACAGCCAGATCGCCGAGCAGATCGGCAACCCGGCGGCGGTCAGGGCGGTGGGTGCGGCGAATGGCAAGAACCCGATTTCGATCGTGGCGCCGTGTCACCGGGTGATTGGTGCGTCGGGCAAGCTCACCGGGTTTGCCGGGGGACTTGAGGCGAAGGAGTTGTTGCTGACACTGGAGGGCGAGCAATGGCCCGGCACGGCACGCCTGCCAGGCTTTTGATCTTTTGATTTTGTAGGGAGATTGCGTTTAATTGAAGAGGTTTTTCATCGCGGCATACTGCAACAGCATGATGGTCTTGGCGTCGCAGATTTCGCCACGGTAAAACGCTTCGAGCGCGTCCTCGAACGCCCACTCAAGCACTTCCAGCTCTTCGGTTTCCGCCTCCAGCCCACCACCGTCGCTGACTTTCGACTTCGCGTCGTATTCGGCAATGAAGAAGTGCAATTTTTCCGTCACCGAGCCGGGGCTCATGTACGCCTCGAACACCTTCTGCACATGGTGCACGCGGTAACCCGTTTCTTCCTCGGCTTCATCACGGATGCGGTCTTCAGGCGCCGCGCCTTCCAGCAGCCCCGCCGCCACTTCGATCAACAACCCATCGTGGCCGTTGACGAACACCGGCAAGCGAAACTGCCGGGTCAGTACCACGGTTCTCTTTTCGCGGTTGTACAAGAGAATCGCCGCGCCATTGCCCCGGTCGTATACCTCCCGGGTCTGGCGTTGCCACTCGCCGTTGTTGCGTTGGTAATCGAAGGTGATTTTCCTGAGCAGGTACCAGTCTTGGGACAACACCTGAGACTCAAGGATGTTCACCCGCTCGGCTGTGTTCGACATGACAACGCGTCCTGTTATTTGTCTGAGGGTGCACATGTTAAGTGAAAACGGACAGCCTTTGCCCCCCCAGGCAAACTGCGCGTTGGCGACGGTTCAACTTTTCCGGAGATGGAACAATCGCTGCGACCGGGATAGGCTGCGGCTTCAATGCCATATGGATATAGCCATGAACCTGCGTATCGAACTGTCGCAAAACCCCACGGAAGAACAACGCCTGGCCATCCTCAAACCGCTGCGCGCCTACAACGGCTCGAAGGCCGAAGGTAACGTGCCTGAGCACATCGCCTTGCTGGTGCGCAACGACAACGACGAGATTCTCGGCGGTCTGCATGGCCGATTGTTTTACCAGTGGCTGTACATCGACTTGCTGGTGGTGCCGGAACAGGCCCGGGGACAGGGCCTGGGTTCGAAACTGATGCAGATGGCCGAGGACCTGGCGCGGGAACGACGCTGCGTCGGGCTGTGGCTCGACACCTTTGAATTCCAGGCCCCGGAGTTCTACAAGAAATGCGGCTACAGCGAGATCGGACACATTGCCGACTACCCGCCGGGGCACAAGCACTTCTTCTTCCAGAAGCGCCTGAATTACTGATCAGCACACAAAACCACTGTAGGAGCGAGCCTGCTCGCGATGGCGGACTGTCATTCAACATTGATGTCGACTGACTTACCGCTATCGCGAGCAGGCTCGTTCCTACAGGGTATGCAATAAACCTTCAAATCACAGGCAAGTCGCCAACGCCGCCAACCGGCGTTTGGCCACGAAATCATCCTTCTGGACGTAGTAGCTCAACGTCGTGCCCGAGGCATCAGTGGTCACGTCAACGAACGACTCCGCCGAACGGGTATAAACGGTCGTGCCACCCTTCTCGCCAGGCTCCAGATACGCAGCGGCATCGACACCGAACACGGCCTCGTCCTGCCAGGAAAACTGCACGCACTGGGCGACGTCTTTGGCCGGTTTTTCCGAGTTCAGGGTCTTGTACGGGGCCTTGGTGCGGGCATCGTTCATCGCCGAGCCGGCGCATCCCGCCAGCAACGTCACGGCCAGCGCCACCATCAGTATTCGCATTGCATTCACTCATCAGGAAAAAGCGGACTTTATCACCCGGGCAGCCCCTATCGTTCTGCTTTACTGCATTTATACCGCGACAGCACGCAACGATTCGCGCACCCTGTCGCGCCAATAACGCCCCATCGCACCCCTGACTGGAAATCTGATGACACCTAATGCCGAGTTCTACAAACCGAGCACTGAATATGCCGACAAGCTGATCAGCCAGATCGGTCAGACGCCTTCCTGGATAGCCAAGCGAATCGGTGTCACCGACAAGCGGATTCGCTACATCCTCGACGGCGAAAGAACCGTCAAAGGCGAAACCACGCCGATCCAGATGACCTACACCGAACAGTTTGCCCTCGAATGCCTGGCAGCAGCGGCCAAGGCCGGCAAGAAGCAGTCTTCGTAATCCCCACTCAAGGAGTGACCATGGCGGCAACCGAGCAACAATATGAACAGGCACTGAAGCGGTTTCTCGACGAACGCCCCGAGTTGCGCCACGACCTCGATCATCTCAACCCGTTGCTGGCCCAGGTCAAGGGCGAAACCCCGGCGCAGTACCGTGACGAACGCTTGCATGAGGCCTTCGAAGCCGAGGCAGAACGGCTAGGATTGTTCGCCTGGGAGCTGACGCTGCAACTGACGGCTGCCACGGCCGAAGACTACGAAACGCAGCGCCGGGAAGTGCACCGGGAAGTGGCGGAGATGGCCGGTATGGATTGGCTGGAATACTGTGATTTGTATGGAATAGAGCCGTAACCCTCGTTTCTGGGCAATCCGCTTTAGATTTTTGTACCGACTATTCGGCCGCCATCGCGAGCAGGCTCGCTCCCACAGGTTTTGTGGTGAAACGCTAATCGTTGGCACCTCGCAAACCCCTTGTGGGAGCGAACCTGCTCGCGAAGGCGGCCGCCCAGACAACATCACTTTAGCCGCCCCGTCGATAAAGCATTATCATGGCCGCAGTTTCGCTGATCGAGTCCGTCATGAAGTTCGCCATCGCCGTGTTTTCCGCCGCCCATGCGCCCTCCTCGCGCCGCGCCTTGCTGTTCGCCCAAGCGGCGCTGGCCGGCGGGCATGAGATTGTCCGGCTGTTTTTCTACCAGGACGGCGTCTACAACGCGTCCGGCAGCGTGGTCACGCCCCAGGATGAACTGGACTTGCCCAGGCAATGGCGCACCTTTGTCAGCGACCATCGACTCGATGGCGTGGTGTGCATCGCCGCCGCGCTGCGTCGTGGCGTGTTGAACGAGGAAGAAGCCAGGCGCTATCAGCGCGAGGCGGTTGCCGTCGGTGCACCGTGGGAATTGTCCGGCCTGGGCCAATTGCATGATGCGACGCAGGATGCCGACCGCCTGATCTGTTTCGGAGGCGCATGACATGGCCAAATCCTTGTTGATCATCAGCCGCCAGTCGCCCTGGTCCGGCCCGGGCGCGCGGGAAGCACTGGATATCGTGCTGGCCGGGGGTGCCTTCGATCTGCCGATTGGCCTGTTGTTTCTCGATGACGGCGTATTCCAGCTGGCCGCCGGTCAGGACGCCAAGGCCTTGCAACAGAAAGACCTGAGCGCCAATCTGCAAGCCCTGCCGATGTTCGGTGTCGAGGAACTGTTCGCCTGCGGCGACAGCATCACCCAGCGCGGCCTGGACCCCAGCGGCCTGTCGCTGGAAGAAGCCCAGGTGTTGGCCGCCCCTGAAATCACCGCCCTCATTGACCGTTACGACCAGGTGATCACCCTCTGATGTCGACTTTGCATGTGTTGTCTCAATCCCCGTTCGGCGACGGACGCCTGACCAGTTGCCTGCGCGTGATCGGGGCCAACGACGGATTGCTGCTGTCCGGAGATGCCGCCTATGCGTTGCAGCCAGGCACCGCACCGTTCACGGCGCTCAGCGCACGCGGCCTGAAGCTGTTCGTCCTGGCTGAAGACGCCCAGGCCCGTGCGCTTGCGGTTCCAGACTGGGCCCGCGCCATCGATTACCCGGCCTTCGTCGAACTGTCGATTCACTACGACAAGGTCAACAGTTGGCTATGAATGCATTGACGGTCGGCGCCCGCGCCATCGAGCTGGACAAGGACGGTTTCCTGGTCGAACTGAGTGACTGGTCCGCCGATGTGGCCAGTGCCCTGGCGGCTGCCGAAGACATCGAGTTGACGCCCGATCACTGGGAAGTCCTCGAACTGCTGCGCAGTTTCTACGCCGAATTCCAGCTGTCGCCGGCCACCCGTCCGCTGATCAAGTACACCGCCCTGAAACTCGGCCCGGAAAAAGGCAACAGCCTGCACCTGAACCGACTGTTCAAAGGCACTCCCGCCAAACTCGCCGCGAAACTGGCGGGCCTGCCCAAACCGACGAATTGCTTATGACCAATTACCCAGCATTGACCCTCGAAACGCCTGCCGAACATCCGTTCGCCCAATTCGTGCGGATCCTTGGCAAAGGCAAACGCGGCGCCCGTGACCTGACCCGGGTCGAGGCCCGCGAGGCCATGGGTATGGTGCTCGATGAAAAGATCGAGCAAACCCAACTCGGCGCATTCCTGATGCTGTTGCGGCACAAGGAAGAAAGCGCGGAAGAGATGGCGGGCTTCACCGAGGCATTGCGCGAACGCCTGAATCCTCCGGCGCTGGCGGTGGATCTGGATTGGCCGACCTACGCCGGCAAGAAGCGGCACTTGCCGTGGTATCTGTTGGCGGCCAAGTGCCTGGCACAAAACGGCGTGCGGATTTTCATGCACGGCGGCGGTGCCCACACGGCCGGCCGCTTGTACAGCGAGCAACTGCTGGGCGAATTGAACATCCCCCTGTGCCGCAACTGGCAACAGGTCGGCTCGGCACTGGATAACGGCGGCCTGGCGTTCATGCCTTTGATGGACTGGGCGCCACAGTTGCAACGGATGATCGACCTGCGCAACACCCTGGGCCTGCGCTCGCCGATCCACTCGCTGGCGCGGATTCTCAATCCGCTGGGCGCGCGTTGCGGCCTGCAGAGCATTTTCCACCCGGGTTATCAGGCCGTGCATCGCGATGCCAGCGGACTGCTCGGCGATACCACCATCGTGATCAAGGGCGATGGCGGCGAAATCGAGGTCAACCCGGACGCAGACAGCCATCTGTACGGCACCACCGGCGGCGAGAGCTGGGATGAGGAATGGCCCCGGTTGTCGGCGCAGCGTCACGTCAAACCTGTATCGCTCGATCCCGAGCACTTGAAAGCGGTCTGGCGTGGCGATGAGGTCGACAGCTACCCACAAATGGCCTTGATCTCGACCATGGCCCTGGCCCTGCGTGGCCTCGGACAGACCCGCGAACAGGCCTTCGAAACCGCTGAAAAATACTGGGCTGCGCGGGACAAATCGATTTAATCGATCATTTACGCCCGATCTTTGCGCTTTTTGTTCGAACTCATCGGAATAGACTCAACCCCAACGATTATGGGTTTCGGGAGTCTTGAACATGGGATTGTTAGTGGATGGCCGCTGGCAGGACAAGTGGTACGAAAGCAGCAAGGACGGCGCGTTCCAGCGTGAACAGGCGCAGCGTCGCAACTGGTTGACCGCTGACGGCAAGCCGGGACCGACCGGCGTCGGCGGTTTTGCGGCCGAACCCGGGCGCTATCACCTGTACGTTTCCCTGGCCTGTCCGTGGGCTCATCGCACACTGATCCTGCGCAAACTCAAAGGCCTCGAAAAGCTGATCGACGTTTCGGTGGTCAGTTGGTTGATGCTGGAAAACGGCTGGACCTTCGACCAGCACCTGGGTTCGACCGGCGACAAGCTCGATCACTTCGACTTCATGCACCAGCGCTACACCGCCGACACCGCCGACTACACCGGCCGCGTCACCGTACCGGTACTGTGGGACAAACAGCAAAAGCGCATCGTCAGCAATGAATCATCGGAAATCATCCGCATGTTCAATAGTGCCTTCGACGATTTGACCGCTAACGACCTGGACTTCTACCCGGCGCCGCTACGCGGTGAGATCGATGCGTTGAACGAGCGGATTTATCCGGCGGTGAACAATGGCGTGTACCGCGCCGGGTTTGCCACGTCACAGCAGGCTTATGAAGAAGCGTTCGATGATGTGTTTGCCGAGCTGGACCGACTGGAGCTGCTGCTGGGTGCCAACCGTTACCTGGCGGGTGAGTACCTGACCGAAGCAGACATCCGCCTGTTCACCACGCTGATTCGCTTCGATGCGGTGTACTACGGGCACTTCAAGTGCAATCTGCGGCGGATTGCCGATTATCCGAATCTGTCGAACTGGCTGCGCGAGATCTATCAGTGGCCGGGGGTGGCCGAGACGGTGGACTTCACCCACATCAAGAACCACTACTACGCCAGCCACCGCACCATCAACCCGACGGGTGTGGTGCCCAAAGGGCCGACCCAGGACTTCACCGCGGCCCATGATCGGGAGCGGTTGAGCGGGAAAGGGGTTTGGCGCAAGGCCTGAGCACTTCGGTGTCATTGAAGGCCCCATCGCGAGCAGGCTCGCTCCCACATTGGATCTGTGTCGCACACAAATCCCTGTGGGAGCGAGCTTGCTCGCGATGGGGGCAACTCGATCTTCAGACCTGCCCCTGAGCCCCTTCGAACCACGCCAGTTTCTCGCGCAGTTGCACCACTTCACCCACGATCACCAATGTCGGCGCATGCACTTCATGCTCCGCTACCAGGCGTGGCAGGTCTGCCAGGGTGCCGGTAAACACCCGCTGGTTGACCGTGGTGCCCTGCTGGATCAACGCTGCCGGGGTATCGGCACCGCGACCATGCTTGATCAACTGTTCGCAGATGATCGGCAAGCCCACCAGCCCCATGTAGAACACCAGGGTTTGCGCCGGGGCCACCAGATCGGCCCAGGGCAAATCGGTGGAACCGTCCTTCAGGTGCCCCGTGACAAAGCGTACCGACTGCGCATAATCGCGGTGAGTCAGCGGAATCCCGGCGTAGGCCGCGCAACCGCTGGCCGCCGTGATCCCCGGCACGACCTGGAACGGGATGCCCTGGGCCGCCAGTTCTTCGATCTCTTCACCACCACGACCGAAGATGAACGGATCACCGCCCTTCAATCGCACCACGCGCTTGCCTTGCCTGGCCAGATCCACCAATTGCTGGTTGATCTGATCCTGTGGCACCGCGTGATCGGCACGGCGCTTGCCGACGTAAACCCGCTCGGCGTCGCGGCGGCACAACTCGATGATCGCCGGCGCCACCAGGCGGTCGTATAGCACTACGTCGGCTTGCTGCATCAAACGCAAGGCGCGGAAGGTCAGCAGGTCGGGATCGCCCGGGCCTGCGCCCACCAGATAGACCTCACCGGTCGCCACTGGCGCTTCGCCATCGATTTTCGCCTGGAGCAACCGCTCGGCTTCAGCGCCCTGCCCAGCCAGTTGCCGGTCGGCAATCGGGCCCTGGAAAACATCTTCCCAGAACGCCCGACGCTGCTGCACATCGGGAAACAGGCCTTTGACCTGATGACGGAAACGCGCCGCCAAACCAGCCAGGTGACCGTAGGTGGAAGGAATCCAGGTTTCGATCCTGGCACGGATCAAGCGTGCCAGCACCGGCGCATCGCCGCCGCTGGACACTGCAATGATCAACGGAGAACGGTCGACGATGGCCGGGAAGATCACGCTGCACAGGGCCGGCGCGTCCACCACGTTGACCGGCACGCAACGCCGATGGGCATCGGCGGAGACTTGTGCGTTCAGCGCCTCGTCGTCGGTGGCGGCAATGATCAGCCCGCAACCTTCCAGGTCCGTTTCGGCGTAACCACGCAACAGGCACTCGCCACCGCTGCCGGCAACCAGTTCGCGCAGTTGTGCTTCGATTTCAGGTGCAACCACCCGCAGCAGCGCACCGGCATCGGCCAACAGGCGGGATTTGCGCAAGGCAATTTCCCCCCCACCGACGACCAACACACGACTGCCGCGCAGGTTGTGAAACAGCGGCAGATAGTTCATTTAGCCAATGACCTCAAGGCCGCCCATGTACGGCTTCAGCACGTCGGGTACGCGGATCGAACCGTCAGCCTGCTGGTAGTTTTCCAGCACCGCGACCAGGGTACGACCCACTGCCAGGCCGGAGCCGTTCAGGGTGTGCACCAGTTCCGGCTTGCCGGTTTCCGGGTTGCGGAAACGCGCTTGCATGCGACGGGCCTGGAAGTCGCCACAGTTGGAGCACGACGAGATTTCACGGTACTTGTCCTGGCTCGGGATCCACACTTCCAGGTCGTAGGTCTTGACCGCGCTGAAGCCCATATCGCCGGTGCACAGGGCCAGGGTGCGGTAAGGCAGTTCCAGCAGTTGCAGGACTTTCTCGGCGTTGGCGGTCAGGCCTTCCAGCGCTTCCATGGATTTCGATGGCTCGACAATCTGCACCATCTCGACCTTGTCGAACTGGTGCTGGCGGATCATGCCGCGGGTATCGCGACCCGACGCGCCGGCTTCGCTGCGAAAGCACGGGGTGTGGGCAACGAATTTGATCGGCAGCAGTTTCGAATCGACGATTTCGCCGGCGACGATGTTGGTCAGCGACACTTCAGCGGTCGGGATCAGATACAGGTCGGCTTCGCCTTCGCGCGCGATCTTGAACAGGTCTTCTTCGAACTTCGGCAGTTGACCGGTGCCTTGCAGCGCCGGTGCCTGGACCAGATAAGGCGTATAGGCCTCTTCGTAGCCGTGCTCGGTGACGTGCAGGTTGATCATGAACTGCGCCAGGGCGCGGTGCAGACGGGCGATCGGGCCGCGCAGCAGGGCGAAACGGGCGCCGGACAGTTTGGCGGCGGTTTCAAAGTCCAGCCAGCCGAACTTCTCGCCCAGGGCCACGTGGTCCTGAACCGGGAAATCGAAGGCCGTCGGCGTGCCCCAGCGGCGCACTTCGACGTTGCCGTCTTCGTCTTCGCCGACCGGCACGGATTCGTGCGGCAGGTTGGGGATACCCAGCAGGATCGAGTCCAGGTCGGTCTGGATCGCGTCCAGTTCGACTTTACCGGCGCTCAATTCGCCCGCCATGCGCTCGACGTCCGCCATCAGCGGCGCGATGTCTTCACCGCGCTGCTTGGCCTGACCGATGGATTTGGAACGCGCATTACGTTCAGCCTGCAGTGCTTCGGTGCGGGTCTGGACGGTCTTGCGCTGTTCTTCCAGCGCTTCGATGCGCGCAACATCCAGGGCATAGCCACGGGATGCCAGGCGGTCCGCTACGTCCTGAAGGTTGCTACGTAACAGTTTGGAATCGAGCATGTCGGTTTCTCGTTTATCAAAGTTTGGTCAAGGACAGGCCGGCCCAGGTGGCAAGCAGCCCGCCGAATACGCTGAGCGCCGCATAGCCCAAGGCCAGCGGCACTTGCCCGCTTTCCAGCAGGCGCACCGTATCCAGTGAAAAGGATGAAAAAGTCGTCAGCCCTCCGAGAAAGCCGACGACCAACCCGGCACGCACCTCGATGGGCACCTCCGGGCGTATCAAAAACAGACCGTATAGAACGCCGATCAGCAAACAGCCCACGATATTAACGGCCAGCGTCGCGGTATAGAAGTGCCGCGGCCAATTCGCGTTGATCCAGTTGCCCGTGGCAAAGCGCAATAACGTACCGGCCATCCCGCCGACGGAAACCGCAACAATCAGTGGAAGCACTATTTTCTCCGCTGCCTTGGGCTTAAACGGTCGAGTTTTGCCAGGTGATTGAGCTTCTCGCCGATTTTCAGCTCCAGGCCACGGGGCACCGGTTGATAGAACGGGATCGGGTCGAGTTCTTCCGGAAAATAGTCTTCGCCAGCGGCATAGGCGTCCGGCTCATCGTGGGCATAGCGGTATTCATCGCCGTAGCCCAGCTGCTTCATAAGCTTGGTCGGCGCGTTGCGCAGGTGCAGCGGCACTTCCAGCGAACCGTGCTCGGCGGCGGCGCGCAGTGCGGTCTTGAAGCCCATGTACACCGCGTTGCTTTTCGGCGCGCAGGCCAGATAGGTGATGGCCTGGGCCACCGCAAGTTCGCCTTCGGGGCTGCCAAGGCGTTCCTGCACCTCCCACGCCGCCAGACACAGGCTCAGGGCGCGCGGGTCGGCATTGCCGATGTCTTCGCTGGCCATGCGCACCACGCGCCGGGCCAAGTACAAGGGGTCGCAACCGCCGTCGATCATTCGCGCGAACCAGTACAGCGCGCCATCGGGGTTGGAGCCGCGCACCGATTTATGCAGCGCGGAGATCTGGTCATAGAACGCTTCGCCGCCCTTGTCGAACCGCCGGCGGGTATCGCCGAGCAGGCTTTGCAGGAGCTCGGTGCCGATTTCGCTGTTGTCTTCCGCCAGGTCCGAAGCGTTTTCCAGGAGGTTGAGCAGGCGCCGACCATCGCCATCGGCGGCCGACAGCAGCATCTGGAAGCCTTCGTCGCTGAGGGTCAGGTTCCGTTTGCCCAGGCCACGCTCTTCGGTCAGCGCGCGGTGCACCAGTTTGCGCAGGGCTGCTTCGTCGAGGCTTTTCAGCACATAGACGCGTGCCCTGGAGAGCAAGGCGTTGTTGAGTTCGAACGAGGGGTTTTCCGTGGTCGCGCCGATGAAAATCAGCGTGCCGTCTTCAACGTACGGCAGGAACGCATCCTGCTGGGACTTGTTGAAGCGATGCACTTCGTCGACGAACAGGATGGTGCGGCGGCCGTATTGCGCGGCCTGCTGCTTGGCGATTTCCACCGACTGGCGGATCTCCTTGACCCCGGCCAGTACCGCCGAGACCGTTTCGAAGTGCGCATCCGAGACTTCCGCGAGCAATCGCGCCAGGGTGGTTTTGCCCACGCCCGGCGGGCCCCAGAAAATCATCGAATGCAGGGCACCCTGCTCCAGCGCTTCGCGCAAGGGCTTGCCGCGAGCGAGCACGTGTTCCTGACCGACGTACTCGTCCAGGTTGGCCGCGCGCAGGCGGGCGGCCAAGGGCTGGGCGATGGGGGTGCTGCGAAACAGGTCCATCACTACCTCTGAAACCTCACTGGGTCCGATGCCGATCCTGTAGGAGCGAGCTCGCTCGCGATGGTCGCCAACGATAACGCTGTAAACCTGACACCCCGCGGCGTGCTCGGGTTTATCGCGAGCAAGCTCGCTCCTACAAAGGTTATGTGACTTATTCCTGAATTACGTCCGCCCCTTTAGGGATATCGAACTTGAACCTGGAGGCCGGGATCGGCTCGTTGGCCTTCACCCCGGTGAACAGGATATTGGTGCGCTGACCAACGCTGTCGATCAACTGCATGTCGTTGACCAGGCCATTGCGGAACGACAGGCGCAGGCTGTCGAACAGGGTGTCCTTGGTTTTCGGCTTCAGGGTGAAGTCGATCACGCCGCCGGCTTCCTTGGCGCTGATGTCGAAGCTCTGGCTGATCTTGGACACGTCACCGGACAGCAGCAACGCTGGGGTCTGGGTCAGGCGCTGGTCGAGCTTCTTGATGGTGGCCTGTTCCAGGTCCGGGTCCCACAGGGTGACCTTCTTGCCATCGGAGATCATGGTCTGCTCGGCCGGCGCGTCGGTGTGCCAGTAGAACAGGCCTGGACGCTGCAGGGACATGTCGCCGGCGGTTTCCTGCAACTGGGTGCCGGTGCCATCGAGGGTCAGTTGCGAGAAACGTGCAGTCAGGGTCTGGGATTTTTCCAGCAGTTGGGTCAAGCGCGCCACGTCCTTGTCATCGGCGTTAGCCTGGAGCGTGGTCAAAGCCAGTACCGGCAGCAACAGCATGCGGATCAGACGCATGGGAGTCCTCATAACATTCGTGGGAGTGCGGGCGACGCCAATGGGCGCCCCCCCTTTCATGCTCGGGTCAGTCGCGCACCGGGCCCGGAGCCAGGACTTCACGCGAACCGTTGGTGTTCATGGACGTCACGACCCCGGCCATTTCCATGGCTTCGATCATGCGCGCGGCGCGGTTGTAGCCGATCTTCAGCTTGCGCTGAACCGCGGAAATGGAAGCGCGACGGCTTTCCAGCACGAACTGCACGGCTTCATCGTACAGCGCGTCGGCCTCGGGATCGTCACCGTCGCCGCCACCGCTGCTGCCTTCGAAGCCGCTGCCCGCCTCCTCGACACCATTGAGGATGTCGTCGTTGTATTCCGGCGCGCCCCGCAGCTTCCAGGCTTCCACCACGCGGTGAACCTCATCGTCGGACACGAATGCACCGTGAACACGAATCGGCAGGCTGGTGCCCGGCGGCATGTACAACATGTCACCGTGGCCCAGCAGCTGTTCGGCACCGCCCTGGTCGATGATGGTCCGCGAGTCGATCTTGCTCGATACCTGGAACGCCATACGAGTCGGGATGTTGGCCTTGATCAGACCGGTGATCACGTCCACCGACGGACGCTGGGTCGCGAGGATCAGGTGGATACCGGCCGCACGAGCCTTTTGCGCGATACGGGCGATCAGTTCTTCAACCTTCTTGCCGACGATCATCATCATGTCGGCGAATTCGTCGACCACCACCACGATGGTCGGCAGTTTTTGCAGGAGCGGCGCTTCGTCGTGGATGCTTTCGCGCTTGTACAGCGGATCGCTCAACGGCTCGCCGGCGTCCTGGGCTTCCTTGACCTTGGCGTTGAAGCCCGACAGGTTTCGCACGCCCATCTTGGCCATCAGCTTGTAGCGTCGCTCCATTTCGGCGACGCTCCAGCGCAGGGCGTTGGCGGCGTCCTTCATGTCGGTGACCACTGGGCACAGCAGGTGCGGAATGCCTTCGTAGATCGACAGTTCCAACATTTTCGGGTCGATCATGATCAGTTTGGCGTCTTCCGGGCCTGACTTGAACAGGATCGACAGGATCATGGCGTTCACACCCACCGACTTACCGGAACCGGTGGTACCGGCCACCAGCAAGTGCGGCATTTTCGCAAGGTCGGTGATGACCGGCTTGCCGCCGATGTCGTGACCCAGGGCCAGGGTGACCGGGGATTTGAAGTTGTCGTACTCGGGGGTCGACAACACCTCGGAGAAACGCACGATCTGCCGGTCTTCGTTGGGAATCTCGATACCGACCGTGGTCTTGCCCGGAATCACTTCCACCACGCGCACGCTGGTCACGGCCAGGGAACGGGCCAGGTCTTTGGCCAGGTTGGAGATGCGGCTGACCTTGACGCCAGCCGCCGGCTGGATTTCGTAACGGGTAATCACCGGACCCGGGTGAATCGAATCCACCGTAACTTCAACGCCGAATTCCTTGAGCTTGATTTCCAGCAGGTGGCCAACCGCCGCCAGGGATTCAGGCGAGTAATTGAGTTGTTTCTTTTCCGCGGGATCGAGAATCGAGATTGGCGGCAAGGTGCCTTCCACGGCGCTGTCGACGAACAGCGGCGCCTGTTTCTCTTTCTCGACGCGTTTGCTCGGTGCGACGGGCTTTGGCGGCGCGGGCGCAATCACCGGCGGCACCTGTTTCTCGCGCTCGGACATGTGCTTGCTCAGGGCTTGCTCACGTTCGATCAGGCGTTCCTTGACCTTGGCCTGCTCGCGTTTGTCAGTGACGGTCGGCGCAACCACCTCATCCATGCGGTCGTCGACTTCACGCAATTGGGCGACCAGTTGCTTGCGCTCGGTACGGGCCGCCCACCAGCGATTGGCCGCGCCCTGGAACAGCTCGAACAGATCAAGGGTGATCTTGCCCGTGATGTCCATGACCTTGAACCACGACAGGTCGGTAAACACGGTCAGGCCGAACAGGAACAGCGCGATGAACAACAGCGTGCTGCCCTGGATATTCAGGGCGTTCCTGGCCAGGTCGCCGAGGCTTTCACCCAGCGCACCGCCCGCACCGGCCGGCAAACCGGTCGCGGCATGGAAATGGATATGGGCCAGAGCGGCACCCGACAGCACCAGGAACACCAGGCCGATCAGGCGCCAGGAGAACAGCCAGCCGCTCCACTGCCACGGTTCGTGACGTTGGCGGAAGATCTGGTACGCCTTGATGGCCAGCAGCAACGGGAAGATGTAGGCGAAGTAACCCAGCACCATGAACAGGATATCGGCGCTGTAGGAGCCCGCTGGACCGCCGAAGTTCTGCACGTCGTCGATCTTGCTGTTATGACTCCAGCCCGGATCATCCTTGCCATAGGTCAACAAGGCCATCATCAGGAACAGGCACAAGGCACCGATGGCGATCAGCGCACCTTCCTTGAGTCGGTAGTGCAAGTGCTGGCGCCAGAGCGGAACGACGGCTGGTTTAGGTGCTGCGGTGGATTTCTTCAAAACGCTTCTTTTCCTGCGCCATGGGCGCGTCCATCTGTTGAAAGACTATAAAAACTGCCAAAAAACTGCCCAATCCAGGCAGGTAAAAAAGTTAACACGTGTTACCGGGACTACTTTTAACACTACGCTCAGGTTTTTATAAACACGGCGCGCACTGAATATAGGTAACACGCAGGGCATTGTACGGGTTTGTACGCACGACGCCATGCTTGAGCCCCTTGGGTGTAGCATAGTCAACAGCACATGACATGCCGTTCAATTTGAGCATGCATTCTCTTTTGTGACAAAGGCTTATGAGGTGTTTTTATGAGCGAAGCGAAGCATTCACGCCTGATTATCCTGGGCTCCGGTCCTGCCGGTTACAGCGCAGCCGTTTATGCCGCCCGCGCCAACCTCAATCCCGTTGTCATTACCGGCATACAGGCAGGTGGCCAGCTCACCACCACCGTCGAGGTGGATAACTGGCCAGGCGACGTCGAAGGCCTGACCGGACCGGTCCTGATGGACCGCATGCAAAAACACGCCGAGCGCTTTGCCACCGAGATCGTTTACGACCACATCCACACCGCCAAGTTGCAACAACGGCCGTTCGAACTGATCGGCGATGGCGCGACTTACACCTGCGACGCACTGATCATTGCCACCGGCGCTTCTGCGCAATACCTGGGTCTGCCGTCGGAAGAAAAATTTGCTGGCAAAGGGGTTTCGGCATGCGCGACCTGTGATGGATTTTTCTATCGCAATCAGGTGGTTGCGGTGGTCGGTGGCGGTAATACTGCGGTCGAGGAAGCTTTGTACCTGTCGAACATCGCCAAGGAAGTGCACCTGATCCATCGGCGCGACAAGCTGCGCTCGGAGAAGATCCTCCAGGACAAACTCTCCGAAAAGGCCGCCAACGGCAATATCCGCCTGCACTGGAACCAGAATCTGGATGAAGTGCTCGGCGATGCCAGCGGCGTGACCGGTGCCCGCCTGCGGGACAGCCACACCGGCGAAACCAGAGAACTGCCGCTGGCCGGGGTGTTTATCGCCATCGGCCATAAACCCAACACCGACCTGTTCACGGGCCAACTGGAGATGCGCAACGGGTATCTGCTGGTCAAGGGTGGCAGCGAAGGCGATGCCACCGCTACGGCGATTGCAGGCGTGTTTGCCGCCGGCGACGTAGCCGACCACGTTTATCGCCAGGCCGTTACGTCTGCCGGGGCTGGTTGCATGGCGGCGCTGGACGCCGAAAAATACCTCGACGACATTCCTGCCGTTTGAAGGCAAACTTTACGGCGGGTCAACACCCGCCACTGCCCTCCCCTTCTGCAAGCCCGGATGCCATGCTGACTTGGTTACAACGCAATACCCTGCATTTCCCACCGCTGGAAAAGGCCATGCGCGACCCCAACGGGCTTCTGGCTGCCGGTGGCGATCTGTCCGCCGATCGGCTGATCTCGGCTTATCGCCACGGCTGCTTCCCCTGGTTTTCTGAAGGCCAGCCGATTCTCTGGTGGTCGCCGGATCCGCGCACGGTTCTGTTTCCCGACGAATTGCACGTCTCGCGCAGCCTGAACAAACTGCTGCGCCAGCAACGCTATCAAGTGACCTTTGACCAGGACTTCGCCGCCGTCATCCGCGCCTGTGCAGCCCCCCGGGATTACGCCGACGGCACCTGGATCACCGAAGCCATGCAGGACGCCTACATCGAGCTGCACAGGCGTGGACACGCGCACTCGGTGGAAGTGTGGGACGGGGATGAACTGGTCGGCGGGTTGTATGGCCTGGCAATGGGCCAGCTGTTTTTCGGCGAGTCCATGTTCAGCCTCGCTGACAACGCCTCGAAATTCGGTTTTGCCACACTGGTCAGGCATCTGAAAGACTCAGGCTTCGTACTGATCGATTGCCAGATGCCCACCGATCATTTGCACAGCCTGGGCGCCCGGGCGATTGCGCGCCGCGAGTTTGCCGATTATCTGGCCAGGCACCTTGACCAACCCAACCATGCCACCTGGGTTTGCTGAGCGACTTTTGCCCGTGTGGCTTACACTTATTCAAAAGCATTATCCCGAGGGTTGATCATGACCGAGTTGGCGCGTTTGAAGTTCTATGCCACTCAGCCGCACTCTTGCAGTTATCTGCCCGGGGAACAGGCCACAACCCTGTTCCTCGACCCTAGTCAGCCCATGGATGTGCATGTCTATGCAGACCTGTCGGAGATGGGGTTTCGTCGCAGTGGCGACCATCTCTACCGACCGCATTGCCAGAATTGCAATGCATGCGTTCCGGCGCGTATTCCCGTGGGACAGTTCACGCCCAACCGGCAACAGAAACGCATCTTCAAGCGCAACGCGGATTTGCAGGTGCGCCCCGCCAAGCCCCGCTTCAACGAAGAGTACTTCGACCTTTACCAGCGCTATATCGAACAGCGTCACGCCGATGGCGACATGTACCCGCCAAGTCGCGACCAGTTTTCGACATTCCTGGTGCGGGACCTGCCGTTTTCACGCTTTTATGAATTTCGCCTGAACGGCCGGCTGCTGGCCGTCGCCGTCACCGATTTACTGCCGAACGGTCTTTCGGCGGTCTACACCTTCTACGAGCCCGCCGAAGAGCGTCGCAGCCTTGGGCGCTACGCAATCCTCTGGCAAATCGCCGAGGCCGGCCGGCTGGGGCTGGAGGCGGTCTACCTGGGCTACTGGATCAAAAACTGCAAAAAGATGAACTACAAGACTCAATATCGCCCCATTGAGTTGCTGATTAATCAGCGCTGGGTGGTTCTAAACTAGAGCCAGCCCTAAACCCCTTGGCTTAAACCCCACTTTTCGGGCACAATGCACGCCGCTTTTGCCTGGCGCAGTTGCACCGGGCCATTCATTGGACACCGAGGGCTTTACTGCATGTCGAAAGAAGACAGCTTCGAAATGGAAGGCACTGTCGTCGACACCCTGCCCAACACCATGTTTCGTGTGGAGTTGGAAAATGGGCACGTCGTAACCGCGCACATCTCCGGCAAGATGCGCAAGAACTACATCCGCATTCTTACCGGCGACAAAGTGCGCGTCGAGCTGACGCCCTATGACTTGAGCAAAGGGCGCATCACTTACCGCGCTCGCTAAGGTAGGAGCGAGCTTGCTCGCGAAAAACCTGAGAGCACCGCGCCAAGTCAGATTCCCCGCAACATCGTTGACGACCATCGCGAGCAAGCTCGCTCCTACAGAGATAGAGCCCTCGCTAATCAAGTCAACACAAAACGCCCGGCTCATGCCGGGCGTTTTTGTTTGCCTGGGATTTGAAGAACATCCCTGTAGGAGCTGCCGCAGGCTGCGATCTTTTGATCTTAAAAAACAAAATCAAAAGATCGCAGCCTGCGGCAGCTCCTACAGGGGATTCGCGTGTAGGCAGCAAAAAGGCGCCTCTCGGCGCCTTTTTGTTTTGCTTCTGAACGTCAGGCCATCTCGGCCGTGGTCTCGAACTCGAAGGTCAGCTCGCCGTCCTTGATGTCGATGTGCACCACGCCGCCATGTTCGGCCAGTTCGCCAAAGAGAATCTCCTCCGCCAGCGGACGCTTGATCTTGTCCTGGATCAGGCGAGCCATTGGGCGAGCACCCATCGCCGCGTCGTAACCACTTTCGGCCAGCCAGCTGCGGGCTGCATCGGTGACTTCCAGCAACACACGCTTGTCTTCCAACTGTGCCTGAAGCTCGGTAAGGAACTTGTCCACCACACTCTTGATGACCTCATGGCTGAGGCGACCAAACTGGATGATGGTGTCCAGACGGTTGCGGAATTCCGGCGTGAAGCTCTTCTTGATCACTTCCATCGCATCGGAAGAGTGATCCTGATAGGTGAAACCGATTGAAGCGCGAGCTGCAGTCTCGGCACCGGCGTTGGTCGTCATGATGACGATCACGTTACGGAAATCCGCCTTGCGCCCATTGTTATCGGTCAATGTACCGTGATCCATGACCTGCAACAGCAGGTTGAAGACTTCCGGATGCGCCTTCTCGATCTCATCGAGCAACAGCACGCAGTGTGGCTGCTTGGTGATGGCTTCGGTCAGCAGACCACCCTGATCGAACCCGACATACCCTGGAGGCGCACCGATCAGACGCGATACGGTGTGGCGCTCCATGTATTCGGACATGTCGAAGCGAATCAGCTCGACACCCAACGCCTTGGCCAACTGACGTGCCGCTTCGGTTTTACCGACACCGGTCGGCCCTGCGAACAGGAACGAACCGACAGGCTTGTCAGGGGATTTGAGGCCGGCACGGGACAGCTTGATCGCGGTTGCCAGCGAATCGATCGCGGCATCCTGACCGAACACGGTCAATTTCAGGTCACGCTCGAGGTTACGCAGCAGCTCTTTATCGGAGCTGGTGACGTGTTTTGGTGGAATCCGCGCAATCTTCGCAACGATGTCCTCGACCTGAGGCACTTCGATGCGTTTAACGCGCATTTCCACCGGCTGCAGACGCTGATAGGCACCCGCCTCATCAATGACATCAATGGCCTTGTCCGGCATGTGACGATCATTGATGTAACGCGAAGCCAGTTCGGCAGCCGCGCGCAGGGCTTCATCACTGTATTCGATATTGTGATGAAGCTCGAAACGCCCCTTCAGGCCACGCAGAATGCCAATGGTGTCTTCCACGGAAGGCTCCGACACATCGACCTTCTGGAAGCGCCGGGCCAAGGCACGGTCCTTCTCGAAGATGCCGCGGAACTCCTGGAAGGTGGTCGAACCGATGCAACGGATATCACCGGATGACAGCAGCGGCTTGAGCAGGTTCGAGGCATCCATGACACCACCGGACGCGGCACCCGCACCAATGATGGTGTGGATTTCGTCGATGAACAGGATCGCCTGTGGACGTTTTTTCAGCTCATTGAGCAACGCCTTGAAGCGCTTCTCGAAATCGCCACGGTACTTGGTACCGGCCAGCAAGGCACCCAGGTCAAGGGAGTAAACCACGCTGTTGGCCAGCAGGTCCGGCACCTGGTTGTCGACAATGCGCTTGGCCAGGCCTTCGGCAATCGCGGTTTTACCCACGCCCGCCTCGCCCACCAGCAGCGGATTGTTTTTACGCCGACGCGCGAGGATCTGCGCGACACGCTCGACTTCCAGCTCACGCCCCACCAACGGATCGATACGACCCTGGCGCGCCAACTCATTGAGGTTGCTGGCATAAGCATCCAGGGGATTACCCGAGGAAGAAGATTCACCGCCCTCGTCGTCCTGCATATCTTGCTCACCTTCAGAGTGATCGCCATGCCCCGGCACCTTGGAAATGCCGTGGGCAATGTAGTTGACGACATCTATACGGGCGACGCTCTGCTGTTTCAGCAGGAACACCGCCTGACTCTCTTGCTCACTGAAGATCGCGACCAGCACGTTGGCACCAGTCACTTCGCGTTTGCCCGAGCTCTGTACGTGAAACACAGCACGCTGCAGGACACGCTGAAAGCCCAGGGTTGGCTGGGTTTCGCGATCCTCGTCATGCACGGGGATCAATGGCGTGGTGGAGTCGATGAACTCCTGCAGGTCATGCTTGAGTTTGTCGAGGTTTGCGCCGCACGCACGCAAAACGGTGGCGGCAGCCTCATTGTCCAATAGGGCCAGCAAGAGGTGTTCGACGGTCATGAACTCATGACGCTTCGAACGGGCTTCCTTGAAGGCAAGATTGAGGGTGACTTCGAGCTCGCGGTTTAACATAGCTTCACCTCATACCCAAGTGGTCGGCGATTAACCGTCCTTCTCGATTTCACAGAGTAGCGGATGCTGGCTTTCCCTGGCGTACTGGTTGACCTGCATGGCCTTGGTCTCGGCGATGTCGCGGGTAAACACTCCACATACTGCCCGTCCTTCTGTGTGGACGGCCAGCATGACCTTGGTCGCCAGCTCGCGATTCAGGTTAAAAAACACCTCGAGCACTTCGACGACGAAATCCATCGGTGTGTAGTCATCGTTGAACAAAACCACCTTGTACATCGGCGGCGCCTGTAGTGCAGGCTTTGCCTCCTGAACAGCAATGCCCGTGGAATCGTCGTCGTGTAAATCAGGGCGATCCTGATTGAATGTTAGTCGAATCTGGCTGATTGCATGCATGGAAAGAAAGGTTCGTCAGTTGTTCAAATACAGTGGTGGGGGCGGCTATCAGCGTTTTCAACTCCGACTGCCCGGTCAGCTTGACTATCGGCAAAACGGTGTTACAAACAATAGAGCCCACAGTGGGTAAAAAAGGTCCGCGGAGTCAATCTTATTTACAGATTCGACTGCGGATGTACTGGATGATACTCCAGTGATGGAGTCTGTTGCAGAGGGAGTTGGGTATGGCTGTCGGCAAGGTGAAGTGGTTCAACAACGCCAAGGGTTACGGATTCATCAACGAGGAAGGCAAGACAGAAGACCTGTTTGCCCACTACTCAGCCATTAAAATGGATGGCTATAAAACCCTGAAAGCCGGGCAAGCTGTCGTATTCGACATCATCCAGGGCCCCAAAGGCCTGCACGCGGTCAACATCGGCAACCCGGTGGATGCTTCGAAGGCCACCACCCCCATCATTGAACAGACCGTTACGGTTTAACGCCGCACCGTCAACCAGCCATAAAAAAACCGCCTGACTCAAATACTTGAATCAGGCGGTTTTTGTGTGCCTGCGTTTTCTTACATGTGCGAGATCAGCGCATCACCAAAACCGGAAGACGACACCAGCTTCGCACCTTCCATCAGACGTTCGAAGTCATAGGTCACGGTCTTGGCGGAAATCGCGCCGTTGGTGCCCTTGATGATCAGGTCGGCCGCTTCGGTCCAGCCCATGTGGCGCAGCATCATCTCAGCGGAGAGAATCAGCGAGCCCGGGTTGACCTGGTCCTTGCCGGCGTACTTCGGTGCCGTACCGTGGGTGGCTTCGAACATGGCCACGGTGTCGGACAGGTTGGCACCCGGCGCGATACCGATACCACCCACTTCCGCCGCCAGGGCGTCGGAGAGGTAGTCGCCGTTCAGGTTCAGGGTCGCGATCACATCGTACTCGGCCGGACGCAGCAGGATTTGCTGGAGCATGGCGTCGGCAATGGCATCCTTGACGACAACGTTCTTGCCGGTTTTCGGGTTCTTGAACTGCATCCACGGACCGCCGTCGAGCAGGGTCGCGCCGAACTCTTCAGCCGCCACTTCGTAGGCCCACTCCTTGAAGGCACCTTCGGTGAACTTCATGATGTTGCCTTTGTGCACGATGGTCAGCGAGTCGCGGTCGTTGTCGACCACATATTGCAGGGCCTTGCGCGCCAGACGCTTGGTGCCTTGCAGGGATACCGGCTTGACGCCGATGCCGCAGTTCTCGTCGAAACGGATCTTGGTCACGCCCATTTCTTCTTTGAGGAACTTGATGACTTTGGTGGCTTCCGGCGTACCGGCCTTCCACTCGATGCCGGCGTAGATGTCTTCGGAGTTCTCGCGGAAGATGGTCATGTCGACATCGCCCGGCTTCTTGACCGGGCTAGGCACGCCTTCGAACCAGCGCACCGGGCGCAGGCAGACGTACAGGTCGAGTTGCTGACGCAGGGCCACGTTCAGGGAACGGATGCCGCCACCGACCGGGGTGGTCAGCGGGCCCTTGATGGAAACCACGTAGTCCTTGACCGCATCCAGGGTTTCCTGAGGCAGCCAGGTGTCCTGATCGTAAACCTGAGTCGCTTTCTCCCCGGCGTACACCTCCATCCAGGAAATCTTGCGCTCGCCACCGTAAGCCTTCTTAACAGCAGCATCGACAACCTTGATCATGACCGGGCTGATGTCGACGCCAATGCCGTCGCCTTCGATGAAGGGGATGATCGGGTTATTAGGAACATTGAGAGAATGGTCTGCATTGACGGTGATTTTGTCGCCGACGGCTGGAACCTGAATCTTCTTGTAACCCATGCTGAACTCCATTGATTGGATTGAACATCTGGCTTGGTTCGAGCGTAACCCAGTTGAATCGGCGCGCAAACCCTATGTTCCGCCCATCGGCGGCAAAGCCTTGCATCTGGCGAGCTACAAGCCTGAAAGCAAAGGGAAAAGCGCCAAAACCAAGCACGACGAATGACTCTACGCCCGACTTGCCCCTGCGACCTTTAGACCAATGGACGACATTCGTTGCGTATGAACCATCGGCAGATTGCCAGCTACCTATGTATAATGCCGCCGCTGACCAAAGGGTCACGACGGGTAAAACAGCCTGCCGCTTGATGAAAAGCGACGAGCGTTTGCGCCCAAAGCCGGTCTGTTATCGCAGTCCGGCCACTTGACGCCCTACTGATGCACCCAACATCACAGCAACGAAACCTCGATATTCGGCTCATGGATGACTTTGAACGAACGCGCTTACCCGGCGCCCTCGAGTTTCTGCGCACGCTTTAGCAAAGAAGAGAGAGTTAATCCGAATATGCCCACCCGCTCGAAGATCATCTATACCTTCACCGACGAAGCTCCTGCCCTCGCCACCTATTCACTGTTGCCTATCGTAGAGGCGTTCACCGCCTCGGCTGATATCGCCGTTGAAACCCGCGATATCTCTCTTGCAGGGCGCATCCTGGCCAGCTTCCCCGAGCAACTGGGCGACAAAGCCGTAGCCGACCACCTCGCCGAACTGGGCGCCCTGGCCGTTACGCCTGAAGCCAACATCATCAAATTGCCGAACATCAGCGCCTCGGTTCCGCAATTGCAAGCCGCGATCAAAGAGCTGCAAGCCCAGGGCTTCGCACTGCCGGACTACCCTGAGACCGTCACCAGCGACGCCGACAAAGAAGCCAAGGCGCGTTACGACAAGATCAAGGGCAGCGCCGTGAACCCGGTTCTGCGTGAAGGCAACTCCGACCGTCGCGCGCCGCTGTCGGTCAAGAACTACGCACGCAAGCACCCGCACAAAATGGGCGCGTGGGCCAAGGACTCCAAGTCCCACATCGCGCACATGAACACCGGCGATTTCTACGGCAGCGAAAAAGCCGCCCTGATCGACGCCGCTGACGCCGTGAAAATCGAACTGATCGCTCAAGACGGCACCGCCACCGTCCTGAAAGAAAAGACCAGCGTACAAGCCGGTGAGATCCTCGATTGCGCGGTATTGAGCAAAAACGCCCTGCGCAGCTTCATCGCGGCCGAAATCGAAGACGCCAAGGCACAAGGCGTGCTGCTGTCGGTTCACTTGAAAGCCACCATGATGAAGGTCTCCGACCCGATCATGTTCGGCCAGATCGTTGCCGAGTTCTATAAAGACGCACTGACCAAGCACGCTGACGTACTGGCACAGATCGGCTTCAACCTGAACAACGGCATCGGCGACCTGTACGCTCGCATCAAGGCCCTGCCTGCAGAACAGCAAGCGGCCATCGAAGCTGACATCCAGGCGGTCTACGCCGCTCGCCCTTCCCTGGCGATGGTCAACTCCGACAAAGGCATCACCAACCTGCACGTGCCGAGCGACGTGATCGTCGACGCCTCGATGCCGGCGATGATCCGTGACTCCGGCAAGATGTGGGGCACCGACGGCCTGCTGCACGACACCAAGGCCGTGATCCCGGATCGCTGCTACGCGACCATCTACCAGGCTGTGATCGAAGACTGCAAGGCCAACGGCGCGTTCGATCCGACCACCATGGGCAGCGTGCCGAACGTTGGCCTGATGGCGAAGAAAGCCGAAGAATACGGCTCCCACGACAAGACTTTCCAGATCAAGGCTGACGGCGTTGTTCGCGTCACCGACAGCAAGGGCACCCTGCTGATGGAACAGGCTGTCGAGGCCGGTGACATCTTCCGCATGTGCCAGACCAAAGACGCTCCGATCCAGGACTGGGTCAAACTGGCCGTCAACCGTGCTCGCGCAAGTGCGACCCCGGCGATTTTCTGGCTGGACCCGATGCGCGCCCACGACGGCGTAGTGATCGAGAAAGTTCAGGCTTACCTGAAGGATCACGACACTGCCGGCCTGGACATCCAGATCATGGCGCCGGTCGATGCGATGAAGTACACCCTGCAGCGCACCCGCGAAGGCAAGGACACTATTTCGGTGACCGGCAACGTACTGCGCGACTACCTGACCGACCTGTTCCCGATCATGGAACTGGGCACCAGCGCCAAGATGCTGTCGATCGTGCCGTTGATGAACGGCGGTGGCCTGTTCGAAACCGGCGCCGGCGGTTCGGCTCCGAAGCACGTTCAGCAGCTGCTGGAAGAAAACTTCCTGCGTTGGGATTCGCTGGGTGAATTCCTGGCCCTGGCCGCGTCCCTGGAACACCTGGGCGTGACCTACAACAACCCTAAGGCGCTGGTGCTGGCCAAGACCCTGGACCAGGCCACCGGCCAGTTCCTGGACAACAACAAGTCGCCATCGCGCAAAGTCGGCAACATCGACAACCGCGGCAGCCACTTCTACCTGGCGCTGTACTGGGCTCAAGCCCTGGCTGCCCAGACCGAAGACGCTGCACTGCAAGCGCAGTTCGCGACCCTGGCCAAGACCCTGACCGAGAACGAGGCGACCATCGTTGCCGAACTCAACGCCGTTCAGGGCAAGCCAGTGGACATCGGCGGTTACTACCACGCCGACGCCGAGCTGATCAGCAAGGCCATGCGCCCAAGCGCAACCTTCAACGCGGCGGTAGCTGCGCTGGCGTAAGGTTGTAAGGAAGCACCACAAACCCCGGCCCCGTGCCGGGGTTTGTGTTTTCAGAATTCACACAAACCCATTGTAGGAGTGAGCCTGCTCGCGATAGCGTCATGTCAGCCAATATTGATGTCACTGACATACCGCCATCGCGAGCAGGCTCACTCCTACATTGGACTGTGTTTCAACTTTGGAATTTGAGGACATCTCATGGACTGGAAACCCCACATCACCGTCGCCACCATCGTCGAAGACAACGGTCGCTTCCTGATGGTCGAAGAACTCAAGCACGGGCGTGTGGTGCTCAACCAGCCCGCCGGCCACCTGGACCCGAACGAAACCCTGACCGAAGCCGCCATTCGCGAAACCCTCGAGGAAACCGGCTGGGACGTCCAACCGACCGGCGTACTGGGCATTTACCTCTACACCGCCCCGAGCAACGGCGTGACCTACCAGCGGGTCTGCTTTATCGCCAAACCACTGAAACACCACGCGGATTATCAACTGGACGACGGCATCGTCGGCGCCAAGTGGTTGACCCGCGAGGAATTAATCGAGCAGCGCGACAACTGGCGCAGCGAGCTGATCATCCGCTGCATCGACGACTATCTGGCAGGCCAGAACTTCGGCCTCGAATTGATCCGTCCTTCTCTTTAGCCATGCAGGCTCCAGCCTGATAGAATCGCGTCCTTTTTCAAGACACTCATTGAATCCCTATGCGTGACCCAGCCCCTTCTGACACACAAAAGAAGCGCGTCATTGTCGGTATGTCCGGCGGCGTGGACTCTTCCGTTTCCGCCCTCCTGCTGATCGAGCAGGGCTATGAGGTGGAAGGCCTGTTCATGAAGAACTGGGAAGAAGACGATGGAACCGAATACTGCACCGCCATGGATGACCTGGCGGATGCTCAGGCCGTGTGTGACAAGATTGGCATCAAGCTGCACACCGCCAACTTCGCCGCCGAGTACTGGGACAACGTGTTCGAGCATTTCCTGGCCGAATACAAGGCCGGACGCACGCCAAACCCGGACATCCTGTGCAACCGTGAAATCAAGTTCAAGGCGTTCCTCGACTACGCCATGATGCTCGGTGCCGACCTGATCGCCACCGGCCACTACGTGCGTCGCCGCGACATCGACGGTCGCACCGAACTGCTCAAGGGCCTGGACCCGAACAAGGACCAGAGCTACTTCCTGCACGCCGTCGGCGGTGAACAGATCGCCAAGACCCTGTTCCCGGTTGGCGAGCTGGAAAAACCGCAAGTGCGCGCCATTGCCGAGAAATACGAGCTGGCGACCGCGAAGAAAAAGGATTCCACCGGGATCTGCTTTATCGGCGAGCGCCGCTTCAGCGACTTCCTCAAGCAGTACCTGCCAGCGCAACCGGGCGAGATCAAGACCACCGAAGGTGAAGTCATCGGCCGTCACCACGGCCTGATGTACCACACCATCGGCCAGCGCCAGGGCCTGGGCATTGGCGGGCTGAAAGATGCCAGCGATGAACCGTGGTACGTGCTGGTCAAGGACCTGGAACACAACGAACTGATCGTTGGCCAGGGCAACGATCACCCGTGGCTGTTCTCCCGCGCCCTGCTCGCTTCCGATATCTACTGGGTCAACCCGATCGATCTGAGCCAGCCACGCAAGCTGACCGCCAAGGTTCGTTATCGCCAGAGCGACCAGCCGTGCACCCTTGAAAAAACCGCCACGGGTTATCGCGCAACCTTCGATGATCCGCAACGCGCGGTCACTCCGGGCCAGTCCGTGGTGTTCTACGACGGTGAAATCTGCCTCGGCGGCGGCGTGATTGAAGTAGCGCAGCCGTGGACGAGCAAGGGCCAGGCCCTATGAACCCGATTCAGGAGCAACTGACAGCACTGGGCGGCGTGTTTCTCGCCGCCGTGCTGGTGGACAGGATTGCCAAGTCCGGCCAGACCAACGAAGCCGGACTGACCTGCATGCTCGGTAGCCTGCTGATCCGCGACCCCAAGGACACTCTGGAAGTCTACGGCGGCGACGACATCAACCTGCGTGAAGGCTACCGCGCGCTGATCGGCGCCCTCGAACGCGACCCAAGCGCCCTGCAGCGCGAACCGCTGCGTTATGCCCTGGCCATGCTCGGCCTTGAGCGTCAGCTGGCAAAGCGCAACGACATGCTCGACGTGATCGGCAAGCGTCTGCCGCAGATCCAGTCCCAGGTCGAACACTTCGGCCCGGCCCACGAAAACGTGATCGCCGCCTGCGGCGCGCTGTATCAGGACACCCTGAGCACCCTGCGCCAACGCATCCAGGTGCACGGCGACATGCGCAACCTGCAACAACCGAGCAATGCCTCGAAAATTCGTGCCCTGCTGCTGGCCGGCATCCGTTCGGCCCGCCTGTGGCGGCAATTGGGCGGTCATCGCTGGCAACTGGTGATCAGCCGCCGCAAATTGCTCAAAGAGCTTTACCCGTTGATGCGTAACGAATAACCCGTATCGACAGATACCGAACATAGCAATACGCGTAATACGCCGGTCAGTTGGCGACGGACCGGCGGATTTTTTCATGTATGATACGCGCCCCATTTCGTTGCCCGACTGTCCGAGAACACCCCATGCAGCTCTCTTCGCTCACTGCGGTTTCCCCTGTTGACGGCCGCTACGCCGGCAAAACCCAGGCCCTGCGCCCGATTTTCAGCGAGTACGGCCTGATCCGTGCCCGCGTTCTGGTTGAAGTGCGCTGGCTCCAGCGCCTGGCCGCTCACCCTGCCATCAGCGAAGTGCCGGCGTTCTCCGCCGAAGCCAACGCTGTACTCAACACCCTGGCGGAAAATTTCTCTCTGGAGCACGCCGAGCGCGTCAAAGAGATCGAGCGCACCACCAACCACGACGTCAAGGCCATTGAATACCTGCTCAAAGAGCAAGCGGCCAAGCTGCCGGAACTGGCCAAGGTCAGCGAGTTCATCCACTTTGCCTGCACCAGCGAAGACATCAACAACCTGTCCCACGCCCTGATGCTGCGCGAAGGCCGTGATGACGTGATGCTGCCGCTGATGCGCCAGACCGCCAACGCCATCCGCGAACTGGCGATCCGCTTCGCCGACGTACCGATGCTGTCGCGCACCCACGGTCAACCGGCCTCGCCGACCACCCTGGGCAAAGAACTGGCGAACGTGGTTTACCGCCTTGAGCGCCAGATCGCTCAAGTCGCTGCCGTTCCGCTGCTGGGCAAGATCAACGGCGCTGTCGGCAACTACAACGCCCACCTGTCGGCCTACCCGGAGATCGACTGGGAAGCCAACGCCCGCGCCTTCATCGAAGACGAGCTGGGCCTGGGCTTCAACCCCTACACCACGCAGATCGAACCGCACGACTACATTGCCGAGCTGTTCGACGCGATCGCGCGCTTCAACACCATCCTGATCGACTTCGACCGCGACATCTGGGGCTATATCTCCCTGGGTTATTTCAAACAGCGCACCATTGCTGGCGAAATCGGTTCGTCGACCATGCCGCACAAGGTCAACCCGATCGACTTCGAAAACTCCGAAGGCAACCTGGGTATCGCCAACGCACTGTTCCAGCACCTGGCGAGCAAGCTGCCGATCTCTCGCTGGCAGCGCGACCTGACCGACTCCACCGTACTGCGCAACCTCGGTGTCGGCTTCGCCCACAGCGTGATCGCGTACGAAGCCAGCCTGAAAGGCATCAGCAAACTGGAGCTCAACGAGCAGAAGATTGCCGCTGACCTGAACGCCTGCTGGGAAGTATTGGCCGAGCCGATCCAGACCGTGATGCGTCGCTACAACATCGAAAACCCGTACGAAAAGCTGAAAGAACTGACCCGCGGCAAGGGCATCAGCCCAGAAGCGCTGCAGACTTTCATCGACGGCCTGGACATGCCAGCCGCCGCCAAGGCCGAGCTGAAATTGCTCACCCCGGCCAACTACATCGGCAACGCTGCAGAACAAGCCAGACGCATCTGATCGACCGCTAGACCCTTTTAAGACGCCCGGCCGCGCCGGGCGTTTTTATTCCCGTCTGAAAAGTGCATTTTTTCAATAGGTTACACATGAATCCTGATATTCCTCTTCAACTTCTGGGCGGCATCACGGCACGGGAATTCCTGCGCGACTACTGGCAGAAAAAGCCGCTGTTGATCCGTCAGGCAATTCCTGATTTCGAAAGCCCGATCGACGCCGACGAACTGGCCGGCCTGGCGCTGGAAGAAGAAGTCGAATCGCGACTGATCATCGAGAATGGCGAGCGTCCGTGGGAACTGCGTCGCGGCCCGTTCGCCGAAGATGAATTCAGCAAGCTGCCTGAACGTGACTGGACCCTGCTGGTGCAAGCCGTGGATCAGTTCGTCCCGGAAGTCAGCGAACTGCTGGAAAACTTCCGCTTTCTGCCGAGCTGGCGCATCGACGACGTGATGATCAGCTACGCCGCGCCGGGCGGCAGCGTTGGGCCGCACTTCGACAACTACGACGTGTTCCTGCTGCAAGGCCACGGCAAGCGCAACTGGAAGATCGGCCAGATGTGCAACACCGAGAGCCCGATGCTGGCCCACGCCGACCTGCGCATCCTCTCCGAATTCGAAGCCACCGATGAATGGGTGCTGGAACCGGGCGACATGCTCTACCTGCCACCGCGCCTGGCCCATTGCGGCGTCGCCGTTGATGAGTGCATGACCTACTCCGTCGGTTTCCGCGCACCAAGCGCCGCTGAAGTGCTGACCCACTTCACCGACTTCCTCAGCCAGTTCCTGTCGGACGAGGAACGCTACACCGACGCCGACGCCGTGCCGACTGCCGACCCTCACCAGATCCAGCGCGACGCACTCGACCGCCTGAAAGGCCTGCTGGCCGAGCACATGAGCGACGAGCGCCTGCTGCTGACCTGGTTCGGCCAGTTCATGACCGAGCCACGCTACCCGGAACTGGTGGTGGGCCCGGAAGACGTCGAAGAAGACGACTTCATGTCTGCCCTGGAGCAAGGCGCGATCCTGATTCGCAACCCGAGCGCACGCCTGGCGTGGTCTGAAGTCGATGACGACCTGCTGCTGTTCGCCAGTGGTCAGAGCCGTTACCTGCCAGGCAAGCTGCGCGAACTGCTGAAGATGATCTGCGCCGCCGACTCGCTGCACGCCGATAACCTTGGCGAATGGCTGAGCGACGAAGACGGCCGCGGCCTGCTGTGCGAACTGCTCAAGCAAGGAAGCCTGGGGTTTGCCGATGAATAAAATTCACGTACGTGTCGCAGACTGGCAAAAGGACAACGCCGAGATCCGGCGCATTCGTGAAGCGGTGTTCGTCGCAGAGCAATCCGTTCCGCCAGAATTGGAATGGGATGCCGATGACATCGATGCAGTGCATTTCCTCGCGTTCGAAGGCGACTTTCCGATTGGCACCGCCCGCTTGCTGCCCGATGGGCACGTCGGCCGGGTGTCGGTACTCAAGGACTGGCGCGGCCTGAAAGTCGGCGACGCGCTGATGCAAGCGGTGATTGGTGAAGCCGAAGAGCGCGGTTTGAAGCAGCAGATGCTCAGCGCTCAAGTGCAAGCCACGGCGTTCTATGAGCGCCTGGGCTTTCACATGGTCAGTGAGGAGTTCCTGGAAGCCGGGATTCCGCATGTGGACATGGTGCGGCATTCGGCCTGATACCTTCGTGGCGAGGGAGCTTGCTCCCGCTGGGCTGCGCAGCAGCCCCAATAATTTAGGGCCGCTTCGCGACCCAGCGGGACGGTGCGGCGATCCGACAAGCTCCCTCGCCACAAATGCACTCGACTACACCACAAAACGCCCCGCCATCTCCGGATGCCGGGGCGTTTTGCTGTCTACCATTCAACTTGCCCCATCCCGGGCCGACAAACTGACAATATCAACACTTGTAGGAGCGAGCTTGCTCGCGATGGACTTGAGAGCGCCGCGGGGCGTCAGACGTCACGCATTATCGTTGACGACCATCGCGAGCAAGCTCGCTCCTACACAAATCACAATGCCGGAGATAACGGACATGTCCCTACGCACCCTGCTCACCACGCTGCTGGTGACCTGCAGTTTTTCGGTCTTGGCAGCCACTGAAATCGTGCCACTGAACTACCGCACCAGCGCAGATATGCTACCCGTGGCGCAGGATTTCGTCGGCAAGGACGGCCAGGTCAGCGCCTACGGCAATCAGCTGATCGTCAACGCCGATCAGCGCAAGATCGACGAACTTAAAGCCCTTCTTTCGCAACTCGACACAGCTCCCAAGCGCCTGCTGATCACCGTCGATACTAGCGACAACAACTTCCAGGGTGACCAGGGTTATTCGGCGAACGGCGCTAAGCCAAACCAGACACGCATCCTCAACTACAGCACCGACAGTCGCGACGGCGGCATTCAGCAAGTGCAGGCCAGCGAAGGCGCACCGGCACTGATCCAGGTCGGCCAGAGCGTGCCGCTGACCAGCTCGCAGACCGATTCCTACGGCGATCTGCGCAGCCAGACCGAATACCGCAACGTCACTCAGGGTTTCTACGTCACCGCAAACGTCACCGGCGACATCGTTCACCTGTCGATCAGCACCAACCGTGACCGCATGAGCCAGGAACGTCCCGATGTAGTGAACGTACAAAGCACCGACACAACCGTCACCGGCCACCTCGGTGAGTGGATCCTGCTGGCCGGGATCAACGGCCAGACCCAGGCCGACAAACAGGGCCAGGCCCGCAGTTACTCGACCCAGAGCCGCAACGACATGACCTTGCGGGTGAAAGTCGACACCCTGGACTAAAGCACCAAAAACTGACTGACGAGTCGTATTAGACTAAAGATGTAGTGCCTGAAAAAAAGCACTACAAAACGTTTGACGAGCCAAAAAAGCGAAGGCATGATGGCCTCGCTCCCGCTAATCAGAGGCCCTGGCAAGGGCCTTCGAAGCGATGTTCGCACCTACCCCGCGAACCGCTTCGTGTCTGTACCGCCCACAAGGTGTGTTTGACGAGGTTGTCGACTGGAACGAAGTTGTCCCGAGGGACGGAAGCGTAATAGGTAACCCGGCACCACACTGATGTTCGCACCAAGGCCCACGACGCCCGAATGCGCCCGCAGTTCGCCTTTACCTGCTCACTTCCCCTCGAGCCGATCGTTCACCCCGTCGCCCTCCCCGCCGAATCCGACTTGACCGCTTAAGCTTCTGGTCAGCGAGCGCAGGAATTTTCCACCGCAGAACAACTTTTCATAAAGACGCGACGAGGTTTATCTCCCATGGCACTGACACGCGAACAGCAAATTGCAGCCCTCGAAAAAGACTGGGCTGAAAACCCGCGCTGGAAAGGCGTGACACGCACTTACTCCGCTGCTGACGTCGTCCGCCTGCGTGGCTCGGTTCAACCTGAGCACACCTTTGCAAAAATGGGCGCCGAGAAGCTGTGGAACCTGGTGACCCAGGGTGCCAAGCCAGCCTTCCGTCCCGAGAAAGATTTCGTCAACTGCATGGGCGCCCTGACCGGCGGCCAGGCTGTTCAACAAGTCAAGGCCGGCATCCAGGCGATCTACCTGTCTGGCTGGCAAGTGGCTGCGGACAACAACTCCGCCGAATCGATGTACCCGGACCAGTCGCTGTACCCGGTGGACTCGGTTCCAACCGTGGTCAAGCGCATCAACAACTCGTTCCGTCGTGCCGACCAGATCCAGTGGAAAGCCGGCAAGAACCCGGGCGACGCTGGCTACATCGACTACTTCGCGCCAATCGTGGCTGACGCCGAAGCCGGTTTCGGCGGCGTACTGAACGCTTACGAGCTGATGAAGAGCATGATCGAAGCAGGCGCCGCCGGCGTTCACTTCGAAGACCAGTTGGCTTCCGTGAAAAAATGCGGCCACATGGGCGGCAAGGTACTGGTTCCTACCCAGGAAGCCGTACAGAAGCTGACCGCTGCTCGCCTGGCTGCTGACGTTGCCGGTACTCCGACCATCATCCTGGCCCGTACCGACGCTAACGCCGCTGACCTGCTGACTTCGGACTGCGACCCGTACGACCAGCCATTCGTGACTGGCGAGCGCACTCAGGAAGGTTTCTACAAGGTTCGCGCTGGCCTGGATCAAGCGATCGCCCGTGGCCTGGCCTACGCTCCGTACGCCGACCTGATCTGGTGCGAAACCGCCAAGCCAGACCTGGACGAGGCTCGTCGCTTCGCTGAAGCGATCAAGAAGGAATACCCGGACCAACTGCTGTCGTACAACTGCTCGCCTTCCTTCAACTGGAAGAAAAACCTGGACGACGCGACCATCGCCAAGTTCCAGCGCGAACTGTCCGCCATGGGCTACAAGCACCAGTTCATCACCCTGGCCGGCATTCACAACATGTGGCACAGCATGTTCAACCTGGCGCACGACTACGCCCGCAACGACATGACTGCCTACGTGAAGCTGCAAGAGCAGGAATTCGCTGACGCCGCCAAGGGTTACACCTTCGTGGCGCACCAGCAGGAAGTGGGCACCGGCTACTTCGACGACATGACCACCGTGATCCAGGGTGGCTCGTCTTCGGTAACCGCACTGACCGGTTCGACTGAAGAAGAACAGTTCCACTGATCTGCTTCGCTTGAGTCAACAGCCGTTGCGGGCCTGATAGAAAGCTAACCGCAGCGCTGCACATCTGACGCCCCGACTGGTTCGGGGCGTTTTTTTTGCCTGCGATTCAATGCCCGCCCTTCTGTAGGAGCGAGCTTGCTCGCGAAAAACTCAAGAGCGCCGATGGGAATCAGGATTTTCGCGTTATCGTTCGCGACCATCGCGAGCAGGCTCGCTCCTACAGGGGATGGTGGTGATCCGGAAAATCATTGATCCAGCGCGTCATCCACCGTCCGAAAATCCGCTAAAACGCACCCTGCCGCTACATGCAGTAACGCCCATATAAGACAACTTCCCAACTCGCCATCGAACAAACAGTTTAAAAACCAAGCCAAACAGTATTGATTATCATTTAGCTGCAACTATGTTCGTTACATTCCTTACAAAACATAATTGGCGAAATGCCGGCTAATGCCCACAGGTCAAGGGCTACAGGGCCTTGAGGGCCCGCCATGTCCTTATTCCTATAATAAATTTCGCTACAGGAATTTTACTTGCCGGGTGTTTAGCCATAAAATCAGCTGGATTGATTGCTGCGACATATCGTCACTGCTTTTGTTTCTTTTCAAGCTCAGAGACCTTTGCTCTCTGTTAAGGATTACCAGCATGCCCGAAGCGACAGGACTCATGGCCCATAACTGGGGCTTTGCCATTTTCCTTCTAGGCGTCGTCGGCCTCTGTGCCTTCATGCTGGGCGTCTCCAGCCTCCTTGGGTCAAAAGCCTGGGGCCGCAGCAAAAACGAACCGTTCGAGTCCGGCATGCTACCTACAGGTGGCGCCCGCTTGCGGCTCTCAGCCAAATTCTATCTGGTCGCGATGCTCTTCGTGATCTTCGATATCGAAGCCCTCTTTCTCTTTGCCTGGTCTGTGTCCGTCCGCGAAAGCGGCTGGACCGGATTCGTCGAAGCTCTCGTTTTCATAGCAATTCTGTTGGCAGGCCTTGTCTACCTATTCCGAGTGGGCGCCCTTGACTGGGCTCCGGAAGCTCGGCGCAAGCGGCAAGCGAAGCTGAAACAATGAGGCTTTGGCAATGCAATACAATCTCACCAGGATCGACCCCGATGCTCCTAACGAGCAGTATCCGATTGGCCAGCGGGAAACCGTTTCCGATCCGTTAGAAGATCAAGTCCACAAAAACATCTTCATGGGCAAGCTCGAAGACGTGCTTAACGGCACGATCAACTGGGGGCGCAAGAACTCCCTGTGGCCGTATAACTTCGGTCTTTCGTGCTGCTACGTGGAAATGACCACCGCCTTCACGGCGCCCCACGACATCGCGCGCTTTGGCGCCGAGGTTATCCGGGCATCGCCGCGTCAGGCGGATTTCATGGTTATCGCCGGTACTTGCTTCATCAAGATGGCGCCGATCATTCAGCGTCTCTACGAGCAAATGCTCGAGCCTAAATGGGTCATCTCCATGGGTTCGTGCGCCAACTCCGGTGGCATGTACGACATCTACTCCGTCGTTCAAGGGGTGGACAAGTTCCTGCCCGTGGACGTCTACGTGCCTGGCTGCCCGCCCCGTCCTGAAGCTTTCCTGCAAGGCTTGATGCTTTTGCAAGAGTCGATTGGACAGGAGCGTCGCCCGCTTTCCTGGGTCGTCGGCGATCAAGGCGTATACCGCGCCGAGATGCCTTCCGAGAAGGAAAAGCGCCGCGAACAGCGAATCGCAGTCACCAACCTGCGCAGCCCCGACGAAGTCTGATCCAGATCTGCCTCTTTCCATGGAACGAGAACCTGGCTTCATTCTTTACGTTGACCGAAAGCGATAAAATAACCATGACTACAGGCAGTGCTCTGTACATCCCGCCTTACAAGGCAGACGACCAGGATGTGGTCGTCGAACTGAACAACCGTTTTGGCCCGGAGGCGTTCACCGCCCAGGCTACCCGCACCGGCATGCCGGTGCTTTGGGTTGCCCGCGCCAAACTCGTCGAAGTCCTGACCTTCCTGCGTAACCTGCCCAAGCCGTACGTCATGCTCTATGACCTGCACGGCGTGGACGAGCGTCTGCGTACCAAGCGTCAAGGGCTGCCGAACGGCGTCGACTTCTCCGTGTTCTATCACTTGATGTCGATCGAACGTAATAGTGACGTGATGATCAAGGTCGCCTTGTCCGAGAGCGACCTCAACCTGCCTTCCATCACCAGCATCTGGCCAAACGCCAACTGGTACGAACGTGAAGTCTGGGACATGTACGGCATCCACTTCACCGGCCACCCTCACCTGTCGCGCATCATGATGCCACCGACCTGGGAAGGTCACCCGCTGCGCAAGGACTTCCCGGCCCGCGCCACCGAGTTCGACCCGTTCACCCTGAACCTGGCCAAGCAGCAGCTCGAGGAAGAGTCCGCGCGCTTCAAGCCGGAAGACTGGGGCATGAAGCGTTCCGGCCCGAACGAGGACTACATGTTCCTCAACCTCGGCCCGAACCACCCTTCCGCGCACGGTGCGTTCCGCATCATCCTGCAGCTGGACGGCGAAGAGATCGTCGACTGCGTACCGGACGTCGGCTACCACCACCGTGGTGCCGAGAAAATGGCCGAGCGTCAGTCCTGGCACAGCTTCATCCCGTACACCGACCGTATCGACTACCTCGGCGGCGTGATGAACAACCTGCCGTACGTGCTCTCTGTCGAGAAGCTGGCCGGCATCAAGGTGCCGGAGAAGGTCGACGTCATCCGCATCATGATGGCCGAGTTCTTCCGGATCACCAGCCACCTGCTGTTCCTGGGTACCTACATCCAGGACGTCGGCGCCATGACCCCGGTGTTCTTCACTTTCACCGACCGTCAACGCGCGTACACGGTGATCGAAGCCATTACCGGTTTCCGCCTGCACCCGGCCTGGTACCGCATCGGTGGCGTCGCCCACGACCTGCCGCGCGGCTGGGAAAAACTGGTCAAGGATTTCGTCGAGTGGATGCCCAAGCGTCTGGACGAATACCAGAAAGCCGCACTGGACAACAGCATCCTGCGTGGCCGGACCATCGGCGTCGCCGACTACAACACCAAAGAGGCCCTGGAATGGGGTGTCACCGGTGCCGGCCTGCGTTCGACCGGTTGCGATTTCGACCTGCGTAAAGCGCGTCCGTACTCGGGCTACGAGAACTTCGAGTTCGAAGTGCCGCTGGCCGCCAATGGCGATGCCTACGACCGCTGCATCGTGCGTGTCGAGGAGATGCGCCAGAGCATCAGGATCATCGACCAGTGCCTGCGCAACATGCCGGAAGGCCCGTACAAAGCGGATCACCCGCTGACCACGCCGCCGCCGAAAGAGCGCACCCTGCAGCACATCGAAACCTTGATCACGCACTTCCTGCAAGTTTCGTGGGGCCCGGTCATGCCGGCCAACGAATCCTTCCAGATGATCGAAGCGACCAAGGGCATCAACAGTTATTACCTGACGAGCGATGGCGGCACCATGAGCTACCGCACCCGGATTCGTACCCCAAGCTTCCCGCACCTGCAGCAGATCCCTTCGGTGATCAAAGGCAGCATGGTCGCGGACTTGATTGCGTACCTGGGTAGTATCGATTTCGTTATGGCCGACGTGGACCGCTAAGCATGAATAGCACGCTTATCCAGACAGACCGTTTCACCTTGAGTGAAACCGAGCGCTCGGCCATCGAGCACGAGCTGCATCACTACGAAGACCCGCGCGCGGCGTCGATCGAAGCCCTGAAGATCGTCCAGAAGGAACGTGGCTGGGTGCCGGACGGCGCCTTGTACGCCATCGGCGAGATCCTCGGCATCCCGGCCAGCGACGTTGAAGGCGTGGCCACTTTCTATAGCCAGATCTTCCGTCAGCCAGTGGGCCGTCACATCATTCGCGTCTGCGACAGCATGGTCTGCTACATCGGCGGCCACGAGTCCGTGGTCAGCGAAATCCAGAGCAAGCTGGGCATCAGCCTGGGCCAGACCACCACCGATGGTCGTTTCACCCTGCTGCCGGTCTGCTGCCTCGGCAACTGCGACAAGGCGCCGGCGTTGATGATCGACGACGACACCTTCGGTGATGTGCAGCCAGCCGGCGTTGCCAAATTGCTCGAGGGCTACGTATGACCCTGACTTCTTTCGGTCCTGCCAACCGCATCAAGCGTTCGGCCGAGACTCACCCGCTTACCTGGCGTCTGCGTGACGACGGCGAAGCCGTCTGGCTCGACGAGTACCAGGCCAAGAACGGTTACGCCGCTGCGCGCAAGGCCTTCGCCGACATGGCCCAGGACGACATCGTCCAGACCGTGAAAGACTCCGGCCTCAAGGGTCGCGGCGGTGCAGGCTTCCCCACTGGCGTTAAGTGGGGCCTGATGCCCAAGGACGAATCCATCAACATCCGCTACCTGCTGTGCAACGCGGATGAAATGGAGCCGAACACCTGGAAAGACCGCATGCTGATGGAGCAATTGCCCCATCTGCTGATCGAAGGCATGCTGATCAGTGCCCGCGCCCTGAAAACCTACCGCGGCTACATCTTCCTGCGTGGCGAGTACACCACCGCCGCCAGGCACCTCAATCGTGCCGTGGAAGAAGCCAAGGCTGCTGGCCTGCTGGGCAAGAACATCCTGGGTTCGGGTTTTGATTTCGAGCTGTTCGTCCACACCGGCGCCGGGCGTTACATCTGCGGTGAAGAAACCGCACTGATCAACTCCCTCGAAGGCCGCCGCGCCAACCCGCGCTCCAAGCCGCCGTTCCCGGCCGCCGTTGGCGTGTGGGGCAAGCCGACTTGCGTGAACAACGTCGAAACCCTGTGCAACGTGCCGGCGATCATTGCCGACGGCGTGGACTGGTACAAGTCGTTGGCTCGCGAAGGCAGCGAAGACATGGGCACCAAGCTCATGGGCTTCTCCGGCAAGGTCAAGAATCCGGGCCTGTGGGAACTGCCGTTCGGCGTCACCGGTCGCGAGCTGTTCGAAGACTACGCCGGCGGCATGCGCGACGGTTACAAGCTCAAGTGCTGGCAGCCTGGCGGCGCCGGTACCGGCTTCCTGTTGCCGGAACACCTGGACGCACAAATGTACGCCGGCGGCATCGCCAAAGTCGGCACCCGTATGGGTACCGGCCTGGCCATGGCGGTGGACGACAGCGTCAACATGGTGTCTTTGCTGCGCAACATGGAAGAGTTCTTCTCCCGCGAGTCCTGTGGCTTCTGCACTCCGTGCCGTGACGGTCTGCCATGGAGCGTCAAGCTGCTGCGCGCGATCGAGAACGGTGAAGGGCAAGCCGGCGACATCGAGACCCTGCTGGGTCTGGTCGGTTTCCTCGGCCCTGGCAAGACCTTCTGTGCACACGCACCGGGTGCCGTGGAGCCATTGGGCAGCGCAATCAAATACTTCCGTCCAGAGTTCGAAGCCGGTATCGCGCCTGTCAGCGCCGCCGTCCCGCCTCTGGCAAGGCCGATCCTGGTCGGCGCGTAAACGCTTAAAAAAGGCGAAGGGTCCGTGCCCTTCGCTTTTCGTGTGATGACGCCTTTAACGGCTGTGTTGATTCACGCGGATAACAAGATTCCATTAGCCACGCCCGCTGACACCGGGCCAACGAAGAACTTTGAACCATGGCCACTATCCACGTAGACGGCAAAGAGCTCGAAGTCGATGGGGCAGACAACCTGTTACAGGCATGTCTGTCGCTAGGCCTCGATATCCCTTATTTCTGCTGGCACCCTGCCCTTGGCAGCGTTGGCGCTTGCCGCCAGTGCGCGGTCAAGCAGTACACCGACGAGAACGACACCCGTGGTCGTATCGTGATGTCGTGCATGACCCCTGCCACCGACGGCACCTGGATCTCCATCGAAGATGAAGAATCCAAGGCCTTCCGCGCCAGTGTTGTCGAATGGCTGATGACCAACCACCCTCACGACTGCCCGGTCTGTGAAGAAGGCGGTCACTGCCACCTGCAAGACATGACGGTAATGACCGGCCACAACGAGCGCCGTTACCGCTTCACCAAGCGTACCCACCAGAACCAGCAACTGGGCCCGTTCATTTCTCACGAGATGAACCGCTGCATCGCTTGCTACCGCTGCGTGCGCTTCTATAAAGACTACGCCGGCGGCACCGACCTCGGTGTATTCGGCGCCCACGACAATGTGTACTTCGGTCGCGTTGAAGACGGCACCCTGGAAAGCGAGTTCTCCGGCAACCTCACCGAGGTCTGCCCGACCGGTGTGTTCACCGACAAGACTCACTCCGAGCGCTACAACCGCAAGTGGGACATGCAGTTCTCGCCGAGCATCTGCCATGGCTGCTCCAGTGGTTGCAACATCTCCCCGGGCGAGCGTTACGGCGAACTGCGTCGCATCGAAAACCGCTACAACGGTTCGGTGAACCAGTACTTCCTGTGCGACCGTGGCCGTTTCGGCTATGGCTACGTCAACCGCGAAGACCGCCCGCGTCAGCCGCTGCTGGCCAACGGCGCCAAGCTGAGCCTCGACGAAGCGCTGGACAAAGCCGCTGACCTGCTGCGCGGTCGCAACATCGTCGGTATCGGTTCGCCACGCGCCAGCCTCGAAAGCAACTACGCGTTGCGCGAACTGGTGGGCGCCGAGCACTTCTACTCGGGTATCGAAGCTGCCGAGCTGGAGCGCATCCGCCTGGTCCTGCAAGTGCTGAAAGACAGCCCGCTGCCGGTGCCGAACATGCGCGACATCGAAGACCACGACGCCGTGTTCGTTCTCGGTGAAGACCTGACCCAGACTGCTGCGCGCATGGCCCTGTCCCTGCGTCAATCGGTCAAGGGCAAGGCCGAAGACATGGCCGACGCCATGCGCGTCCAGCCTTGGCTCGACGCCGCCGTGAAGAACATCGGCCAGCACGCGCTGAACCCGCTGTTCATCGCAAGCCTGGCTGAAACCAAGCTCGACGACATCGCCGAAGAATGCGTTCACGCAGCTCCCGACGACCTGGCCCGCATCGGTTTCGCCGTGGCTCACGCCCTCGACGCCAGCGCACCGGCCGTTGAAGGCCTGGACGCTGAAGCCCTTGAACTGGCCAAGCGCATCGCCGACGCTCTGCTCGCAGCCAAGCGCCCGCTGATCATCGCCGGTACTTCCCTGGGCTCCAAAGCGCTGATTGAAGCTGCTGCCAACATTGCGAAAGCGTTGAAGCTGCGCGAGAAGAACGGTTCCATCAGCCTGATCGTGCCAGAGGCCAACAGCCTCGGCCTGGCCATGCTCGGTGGCGAATCGGTTGATGCCGCGCTGCAAGCGGTGATCTCTGGCCGTGCCGACGCCATCGTCGTGCTGGAAAACGATCTGTACACCCGTACCGACAAGGCCAAGGTCGATGCCGCCCTGAGCGCCGCCAAAGTGCTGATCGTCGCCGACCATCAGAAGACAGCCACCAGCGATCGCGCGCACCTGGTTCTGCCAGCCGCCAGCTTCGCTGAAGGCGACGGTACCCTGGTCAGCCAGGAAGGCCGCGCCCAGCGCTTCTTCCAGGTGTTCGATCCGAAGTACATGGATGCGAGCATCCTGGTTCATGAAGGCTGGCGCTGGCTGCATGCCCTGCGCGCGACCCTGCTGAACCAGCCGATCGACTGGACCCAACTGGACCACGCCACCGCCGCCGTCGCTTCCAGCACCTCGATCCTGAACCGCATCGTTGATGCCGCACCGTCCGCCGCGTTCCGCATCAAGGGCATGAAACTGGCCCGCGAACCGCTGCGTTACTCCGGTCGTACCGCCATGCGCGCCGACATCAACGTGCACGAACCGCGCACCCCGCAGGACAAGGACACCGCGTTCGCCTTCTCCATGGAAGGTTACTCGGGCTCGGCCGAACCGCGTCAGCAAGTGCCGTTCGCCTGGTCTCCGGGCTGGAACTCGCCGCAAGCCTGGAACAAGTTCCAGGACGAAGTCGGTGGTCACATCCGCGCTGGTGACCCAGGCACCCGTCTGATCGAAACCAGCGGTGACTCGCTGAACTGGTTCGCCAGCGTTCCGCGCGCGTTCAACCCGGCCCAGGGCACCTGGCAGGTCGTGCCGTTCTTCCACCTGTTCGGCAGCGAAGAGAACTCTTCGAAAGCCGCTCCAGTGCAGGAACGCATCCCGGCTGCTTATGTTGCTCTGGCCAAGTCCGAAGCCGACCGTCTGGGTGTCAATGACGGCGCCATGCTGAGCCTGAACGTGGCCGGCCAGACCCTGCGTCTGCCACTGCGTATCAATGAAGAGCTGGGCGCCGGTCTGGTGGCATTGCCTGCGGGCATTGCCGGCATTCCGCCAGCCATCTTTGGCCAATCCGTCGACGGTCTGCAGGAGGCAGCGCAATGACCTTGTTCACTCCTGAAGTGATCGACATCATCATCGCGGTCCTCAAGGCCGTGGTGATTCTGCTCGCCGTGGTGGTTTGCGGCGCCCTGCTGAGCTGGGTCGAGCGTCGCCTGCTCGCCCTCTGGCAGGACCGTTACGGTCCGAACCGCGTCGGCCCGTTCGGCGCGTTCCAGATCGCCGCCGACATGATCAAGATGTTCTTCAAGGAAGACTGGACCCCGCCGTTCGCCGACAAAGTGATCTTCACTTTGGCGCCGGTCGTGGCCATGAGCGCCTTGCTGATTGCCTTCGCGATCATCCCGATCACCCCGACCTGGGGTGTCGCGGACATCAACATCGGCATCCTGTTCTTCTTCGCCATGGCTGGCCTGTCGGTCTACGCGGTGCTGTTCGCCGGCTGGTCGAGCAACAACAAGTTCGCCCTGCTGGGCAGCTTGCGGGCCTCGGCACAAACCGTGTCGTACGAAGTGTTCATGGGCCTGTCGCTGATGGGCATCGTGATCCAGGTTGGCTCGTTCAACATGCGCGACATCGTCGAATACCAGGCGCAGAATCTGTGGTTCGTCATTCCGCAGATCTTCGGTTTCCTGACCTTCTTCATCGCTGGCGTCGCCGTGACTCACCGTCACCCGTTCGACCAGCCGGAAGCGGAACAGGAACTGGCCGACGGTTACCACATTGAATACGCCGGCATGAAATGGGGCATGTTCTTCGTCGGCGAGTACATCGGCATCGTGTTGATTTCGGCGCTGCTGGTGACCTTGTTCTTCGGTGGCTGGCACGGTCCGTTCGGCATTCTGCCGCAGATCCCGTTCATCTGGTTCGCGTTGAAAACCGCGTTCTTCATCATGTTCTTCATCCTGCTGCGCGCCTCGATTCCGCGCCCACGGTATGACCAAGTGATGGATTTCAGCTGGAAGTTCTGCCTGCCGCTGACCCTCGTCAACATGCTGGTGACCGCTGCGATCGTGTTGCTCAACACGCCCGCCGTCGCGGCTCAGTGAGGATAGAATCATGAAGTACATTTTTGACATCGTGCATGGCTTCTACACCCAGCTTCGCAGCCTGGTGATGATTTTCGGCCACGCCTTCCGCAAGCGCGACACGCTGCAGTACCCGGAAGAACCGGTCTACCTGCCGCCGCGCTACCGTGGGCGTATCGTGCTGACCCGCGACCCCGACGGTGAAGAGCGTTGCGTAGCGTGCAACCTGTGCGCCGTGGCGTGCCCGGTCGGTTGCATCTCGCTGCAGAAAGCTGAAACCGAAGACGGTCGCTGGTACCCGGACTTCTTCCGCATCAACTTCTCGCGCTGCATCTTTTGCGGCCTCTGCGAGGAAGCCTGCCCGACCACCGCGATCCAGCTGACGCCGGATTTCGAAATGGCCGAGTTCAAACGTCAGGACCTGGTGTACGAGAAAGAAGATCTTTTGATCTCCGGCCCCGGCAAAAACCCTGATTACAACTTCTATCGTGTTGCAGGTATGGCGATTGCCGGTAAGCCGAAAGGCTCCGCGCAGAATGAAGCCCAGCCGATCAACGTGAAGAGCTTGCTGCCTTAAGGAAGAAAGATGGAATTCGCTTTCTATTTCGCATCGGGTATCGCTGTGGTGTCCACGCTTCGCGTGATCACCAACACCAACCCTGTGCACGCCCTGCTCTACCTGATCATTTCGCTGATCGCCGTGGCGATGACGTTCTTCGCCCTCGGCGCACCGTTCGCCGGTGTCCTGGAAGTGATCGCCTACGCTGGCGCCATCATGGTGCTGTTCGTGTTCGTGGTGATGATGCTGAACCTGGGGCCAGCCTCGGCTCAGCAAGAACGCGCCTGGCTCAAGCCCGGTATCTGGGGCGGCCCGGTCGCCCTCGCCGCGCTGCTGCTGGTGGAACTGCTGTATGTGCTGTTCTCCCAGCAAAGCGGCCAGGCCGTCGGCCACGCCACCGTAGACGCCAAGGCCGTGGGCATCAGCCTGTTCGGTCCTTACCTGCTGGTGGTCGAACTCGCCTCGATGCTGCTGCTCGCCGCAGCCGTCACGGCGTTCCATCTGGGCCGTAACGAAGCCAAGGAGCAATGACGATGCCTGCTATCCCTATGGAGCATGGTCTGGCGGTCGCCGGCATCCTGTTCTGCCTCGGTCTGGTCGGCCTGATGGTCCGCCGCAACATCCTCTTCGTGCTGATGAGCCTGGAGGTCATGATGAATGCCTCCGCTTTGGCGTTCATCGTTGCCGGTAGCCGCTGGGCGCAGCCGGATGGACAGATCATGTTCATCCTGGTGATCAGCCTGGCAGCCGCCGAGGCCAGTATTGGCCTGGCGATCCTGCTGCAACTGTATCGCCGCTTCCACACGCTCGATATCGACGCTGCCAGTGAGATGCGCGGATGAACCTTCTCTATCTGACTTTCCTGTTCCCTCTGATCGGTTTTGTGCTGCTGGCGTTCTCCCGGGGACGCCTCTCGGAAAACCTCTCGGCGCTGATCGGCGTCGGCTCCATTGGCCTGTCTGCGATCGTCGCGTCCTACGTGATCTGGCAATTCAACGTCGCCCCGCCGGAAGGCGGCCACTACACCCAGGTGCTGTGGCAATGGATGGCGGTGGAAGGCTTCACGCCGAACTTCGCCCTGCACCTGGATGGCCTGTCCGTAACCATGCTCGGTGTGGTCGTCGGCGTCGGCTTCCTGATCCACCTGTTCGCCTCCTGGTACATGCGCGGTGAAGACGGCTACTCGCGTTTCTTCGCCTACACCAACCTGTTTATCGCCAGCATGCTGTTCCTGGTCCTGGCCGATAACCTGCTGTTCGTGTACTTCGGTTGGGAAGGCGTGGGCCTGTGCTCGTACCTGTTGATCGGTTTCTACTACAGCAACCGCAACAACGGTAACGCCGCACTCAAGGCCTTCATCGTGACCCGTATCGGCGACGTGTTCATGGCCATCGGCCTGTTCATTCTGTTTGCCCAACTGGGCACCCTGAACATCCAGGAACTGCTGGTGCTGGCGCCGCAGAAATTCCAGTCCGGCGATTTCTGGATGGTCATGGCCACCCTGATGCTGCTGGGCGGCGCTGTCGGTAAATCCGCGCAACTGCCACTGCAAACCTGGCTGGCGGATGCGATGGCCGGCCCGACTCCAGTTTCGGCACTGATCCACGCCGCAACCATGGTGACCGCTGGCGTCTACCTGATCGCCCGTACCCACGGCCTGTTCACCCTGGCGCCGGAAATCCTGCATCTGGTAGGAATCGTCGGTGGTGTGACCCTGGTTCTCGCAGGTTTCGCAGCCCTGGTTCAGACCGACATCAAGCGTATCCTCGCCTACTCGACCATGAGCCAGATCGGCTACATGTTCCTGGCCCTGGGCGTCGGTGCCTGGGATGGCGCGATCTTCCACCTGATGACCCACGCCTTCTTCAAGGCCCTGCTGTTCCTTGCGTCCGGTTCGGTGATCGTTGCCTGCCACCACGAGCAGAACATCTTCAAGATGGGCGGTCTGTGGAAGAAACTGCCACTGGCCTACGCCAGCTTCATCGTCGGCGGCGCGGCCCTGGCGGCCCTGCCTCTGGTGACCGCAGGCTTCTACTCCAAGGACGAAATCCTCTGGGAAGCGTTCGCCAGCGGCAACCACGGTCTGCTCTATGCAGGTCTGGTCGGCGCGTTCATGACTTCGCTCTACACCTTCCGCCTGATCTTCATCGCGTTCCACGGTGAAGTGAAGACCGAAGCCCACGCCGGTCACGGCATTGCCCACTGGCTGCCACTGTCGGTACTGATCGTATTGTCCACCGCCATCGGCGCGATGATCGTTCCACCGCTGCATGGTGTGCTGCCGGAAAGCGCCGGCCATGCCGGCGGTGAAGCCAAGCACAGCCTGGAAATCGCTTCGGGCGCCATCGCCCTGTCCGGTATCCTGCTGGCCGCGCTGCTGTTCCTCGGCAAGCGTCGCTTCGTCACCGCCGTCGCCAACAGCGGCATCGGCCGTGTCCTCTCGGCCTGGTGGTTCGCTGCCTGGGGCTTCGACTGGATCTACGACAAACTGTTCGTCAAGCCGTACCTGGCGATCAGCCACATCCTGCGCAAAGACCCGCTCGACCAGACCATCGGTCTGATCCCGCGCATGGCCAAAGGCGGTCACACCGCCCTGAGCCGTACCGAGACCGGTCAACTGCGTTGGTATGCCGCCTCGATGGCTGCTGGTGCCGTGCTGGTCATCGGCGCCGTCGTGCTGGTAGCGGTCTGATATGAACCTTGCGAATTTGCGAAAGGAAACGAACCCGTCATGATTCTGCCTTGGCTAATCCTGATCCCCTTCATCGGCGGCCTGCTGTGCTGGATGGGTGAGCGCTTCGGCGCCACCCTCCCGCGCTGGATTGCGCTGATCACCATGTCCCTGCTGCTCTCCCTCGGCCTCTGGCTGTGGGCCAACGGTGACTATTCATTTGCACCAAAGCCTGGCGCCGATCCGACCTGGGCGCTTGAGTACAAACACGTCTGGATCCAGCGCTTCGGCATCAACGTGCACCTGGCCCTCGACGGCCTGTCGCTGTTGATGATCCTGCTGACCGGCCTGCTGGGTGTCCTCTCGGTACTCTGCTCGTGGAAAGAGATCCAGCGTCACGTGGGCTTCTTCCACCTGAACCTGATGTGGATCCTGGGCGGTGTCGTCGGCGTGTTCCTCGCCCTCGACCTGTTCATGTTCTTCTTCTTCTGGGAAATGATGCTGGTGCCGATGTACTTCCTCATCGCGCTCTGGGGTCACAGTTCTTCGGACGGCAAGAAAACCCGGATCTACGCGGCGACCAAGTTCTTCATCTTCACTCAGGCTTCCGGCCTGATCATGCTGGTGGCGATCCTGGGTCTGGTACTGGTCAACTTCAACGACACCGGCGTGATTACTTTCAACTACGCCGATCTGTTGAAAACCAGGATGTCGACGACCACCGAGTACATCCTGATGCTCGGTTTCTTCATCGCCTTCGCGGTCAAGCTGCCCGTGGTGCCGTTCCACTCCTGGTTGCCTGACGCTCACGCCCAGGCACCGACCGCAGGTTCCGTCGACCTCGCCGGTATCTTGCTGAAAACGGCGGCCTACGGCCTGCTGCGTTTCGCCCTGCCGTTGTTCCCGAATGCCTCGGCCGAGTTCGCGCCGTTTGCGATGACCCTGGGTCTGATCGGGATCTTCTACGGTGCGTTCCTGGCGTTCGCGCAAACCGACATCAAGCGTCTGATTGCCTTCTCGTCCGTCTCCCACATGGGCTTCGTACTGATCGGCATCTACTCCGGCAGCCAACTGGCGCTGCAGGGTGCAGTGATGCAGATGCTGGCCCACGGCCTGTCGGCGGCGGCACTCTTTATCCTGAGTGGCCAGTTGTACGAGCGCACCCACACCCGCGACATGCGTGAAATGGGCGGCCTGTGGTCGAAGATCGCCTACCTGCCGGCCCTCAGCCTGTTCTTCGCCGCCGCGTCCCTGGGCTTGCCGGCGACCGGTAACTTCGTCGGTGAGTTCCTGATCCTGATCGGCACCTTCCCGATCGCTCCATGGGTCACCATCATCGCGACGTCCGGCCTGGTGTTCGGTTCGGTCTACTCGCTGATCATGATCCACCGTGCCTACTTCGGCCCGTCGAAATCGGACGCGGTGTTGCATGGCATGGACGGTCGCGAAATGATCATGGTGGTCGGTCTGGCCGCACTGCTGATTTACATCGGCGTGTACCCACAACCGTTCCTCGATACCTCTGCCGCTACGATGCATGGCGTGCAGCAGTGGCTCGGCACCGCCTTCACTCAACTCGCTTCGGCCCGGTAAGAGCGCTATGGAATTCACGACTCAACACTTTATCGCGCTTGCGCCGTTGTTGATCACCAGCGCCACGATCATCGTGGTGATGCTGGCGATCGCCTGGCGCCGCAACCACTCCCAGACCTTCCTGCTGTCCGTGGCGGGTCTGAACCTGGCACTGCTTTCGATCCTGCCTGCCTTGAAAGTCGCGCCATTGGCCGTGACCCCACTGCTGCAGATCGACAGCTTCGCTTGCCTGTACATGGCGCTGATCCTGGTCGCCACCCTCGCTTGTGTGACCCTCGCCCACGCCTACCTCGGCGATGGCGGTACGGGTTATCCGGGCAACCGTGAAGAACTGTACCTGCTGATCCTGATGGCCGCCGCCGGTGGCCTGGTGCTGGTCAGCGCGCAGCACCTGGCCGGCTTGTTCGTCGGTCTGGAACTGCTGTCGGTACCGGTCTACGGTCTGGTGGCCTATGCCTTCTTCAACAAGCGCTCGCTGGAAGCCGGTATCAAGTACATGGTGCTGTCGGCAGCCGGTTCCGCGTTCCTGTTGTTCGGTATGGCCTTGCTCTACGCTGACGCTGGCTCCCTGAGCTTTGTCGGTATCGGCCAGGCGCTGGCGGCCACCGGTCTGCCAAGCTCGCTGGCACAACTGGGCCTGGGCATGATGCTGATCGGCCTGGCGTTCAAGCTGTCGCTGGTACCCTTCCACCTCTGGACTCCAGACGTGTACGAAGGTGCTCCGGCACCGGTAGCCGCGTTCCTCGCCACCGCTTCGAAAGTGGCTGTGTTTGCGGTGATGGTGCGTCTGTTCCAGATCTCGCCAGCGGCGAGCAGCGGCGTGCTGAGCAACGTGCTGACCATCATCGCCATCGCGTCGATCCTGTTCGGTAACCTGCTGGCCTTGACCCAGAGCAACCTCAAGCGTCTGCTGGGTTACTCGTCCATCGCCCACTTCGGCTACCTGCTGATCGCCCTGGTGGCGAGCAAGGGTCTGGCGGTGGAAGCCATCGGCGTGTACCTGGTCACCTACGTGATCACCAGCCTCGGTGCTTTCGGTGTGATCACCCTGATGTCCTCGCCGTACAAAGGTCGTGACGCAGACGCCCTGTACGAATACCGCGGCCTGTTCTGGCGCCGTCCGTACCTGACCGCTGTGCTGACCGTGATGATGCTGTCCCTGGCCGGTATCCCGCTGACCGCGGGCTTCATCGGCAAGTTCTACATCATCGCCACCGGTGTCGAGTCCCATCAGTGGTGGCTGGTCGGCTCCCTGGTACTGGGTAGCGCCATTGGCGTGTTCTACTACCTGCGTGTGATGGTCACCCTGTACCTGATCGAACCGAACCTGCGTCGCGTCGACGCCCAGCTGCACTGGGAACAACGTGCGGGTGGCGTGATGCTGCTGGCCATCGCGGTATTGGCCTTCTTCCTCGGCCTGTACCCACAACCGCTGTTGAACCTGGTTCAACAGTCGGGGTTGGCAGGTTGATCGTTTGAGCGACACTCGGTAGAAAATGGAAACGGCACCTTCGGGTGCCGTTTTTGCATTTGGAGTTTCAAGATCAAAAGATCGCAGCCTGCGGCAGCTCCTACACAAGTAGCGTTCACCCAATCAATTGCGGTGTACACCTCTCAGGTACCAGCTGCCGCAGGCTGCGTTCTTTTGATTCTCTGGCCAACAATGTTGTCCTGATGAGAGTTGTTGAATTTCAAACGTCTGTTGCCCGGGATGACCTCCTCGCGAGCAGGCTCGCTTGTATGCTAGGACTTGAGGGGAGGAGAAGGGACAAGGCTCGATTCTGACTGTTAGCGCAGTACAGATCCGTGGGAGATTTCGCCCCTCCTCCTTTCACCTAAGCGCCGATAAAGAAGAGAGTGTCAGATTTTTTGTGTGCGAGCCGGTAATGGCCTGCCGTCAGGCAGGCCTTCATTTCACCCAGCCGTCCAGCTCCTCAAGTGGCCGTTTGCTTTGGCCCAGCTTGAAGTAGCTCGCCCAACCGCGCAGCACGGGGTTTATCCGCTCGATGATATTCGCCATCTTGTGGCCCCGCGCTTTACGTAACAGGTCTCTGAGTCGGTCGCGCAAGCGACCCAGGCCCATCGTCGCCACTCTCAGTCTCGGTTGCTGATGCCAGCTCATCCCGTAACCCAAGTAATCACATACCCAAGACCCGGCAACTCAGCTCTTATCCCGGTTCAGCGTCAGTTTCCGACGCTGATTCAGGAAACGCTCAACACTCCTTATCACTCGTTCGCCAGCACGAGGGCTGCACACATAGATGTTCGCATCGTTGGCATAACAGAAAAACGATGACCCCGTCGCTCCTCTACGAGCAGCTAAAACCACAGAACGCGGACTTCCTCAGAGTTGTCGCAATCCCGGTCCCCTGTGAAAAAGCATCGTACTGCCAAGCAAGGTGAGCAATGAGCCGGGCCGTTATGGTAGTGCTCTGCCCGGGTATCTGCCGAAAGTTTGCTCGCTTATACCGCTCCTCGATACTGTCAACATTGACAGGTAGACGTTGTATTTCCTCTTCTATTCAATTGGCCTAGAACGTTGTAGTAGCAGTTTTAACTAGGGTCGTTATAAAGGGTCGGGCAGCAGACTACGAGATCCCTGACCCTCGTAAACTTTAAATTAATTCGGACAGGACATTTTAATCATGAATGGTACAAACTCGAATGTAATGCAAGCCGATATTCCTGGTGGTGCATACCCTACGACAGCAGGGGCCGCCAAGACCATTAGCTACTTGTTGTTCGAACAGCAACAATTTCAAGGCAAGGAGAATGCCGTTGCCCGGCTTTATAACAACCGACGGCAGGTATCAGAATTTCTGATCACCCTTGAAGCCCGAGATGAGCACGGACAGGTTACCGTCGTTCCCGATGGAACTCTGGTTGAGATCGTTCCTTTCTCCACTCTTCAAGGGCGCTGGCCTGCAGCAACCGGCCCTCATGAAAAGGGCTATTTACCTTTTGATGAAAGTTTTGCTTTTGGTGAGACTGATTCAGCAGAATCGCAAGCGTTGCGTTGTTCTCCGAGGGAGGTTTTTCCGAATGAATTTTTGCCTATGGCGAAACCGGAGCTGCACACTATTCAATCTTCGGAGGCATCACTGATCCAACGAAAAACATTTAAACGATACCTGACCAATGATGGAAATCCAGGGGGGATTCAAGATCGTTTCTCTGTGCGTGTCCGCTTGCCTGGCAGTAGTGCTTACTACACAAGTAACAATGAAGATATCCCTTATGGTGGTGCTGGGCAGAATGGGCGTTTTTATAGCTCCGTCTATCTGAGGTCGGTGGCGCAACCTTATTACACTTATGGAAATGGCGGGCTAGTAGAAGATATTGAAGAAGTGCGTTACCACAACGAATTCTGGTACACCTATAACCATTACATTGGATTTAAGTTACCAGGCACGACAAGGTCTATTGCGATAAAGCATGTAGAGTTCGCTTCTGAGTGGAATCGCTGGAGTGTATACGATATTCGCCACGGGTCAGGGAAAGCTTATTATTCCCTTTTGGTGGGGATTCGATCACCGGAATATCCGAATGGCCTAAGTTTCGGGTATCCAGGCAACTGGAACGATCAAGCGATACAGTGGCTGAGAGAAAATGGATATATCAAGCCTAGCTCCGACCGATTGGTTCTCGTGGTTTCGGGAGTGGTACCTACAGCGAATACGTACACAGACAGCTCAACTTCTTTAATCACCACTTATGACGTATATGGCAACTCCCAAAAAATTAAAACAAGTGTAAGACTGCTTGACCCGGCAAACGACAGCACGAAGTACGGACTTCGAATCGAAGAGAATCCTGCGATTGAGTCTCAATATTTTATTGGGTAGTGAGCCGTTATCTGTTTCAGTCAGAGCAATTTCTTACGAAGGTCAAGTTAAATGTCTAAACAAACAATCAACTCTTCCAACTCTTGGCTAAGCAGATTCGAAATAGGTTTGGCCTCTTCGTCATCGCAACTGTACCCCAATGCCCGCCAACAACTACTGGTGACATTGAGTGTTGACTCCAGGACAGGGCAGACCATTTCTGAAGAAGAGCTGGAGAGTCTGCGTATTACGACACGCAAGAATGATCTTTTCCCATTGTTACCGGGCAGTGATGACGGCGGCGAGTGGTTCTATAACGAGAGAAAGAATCTATACCACCCTTATCCAGCGACCGCTTCTCATCCACCGCCCGATCAGGAAAGGTCGGGTGAGATCGATTTCTTTCAAAAAGACTTCTATGTCATGAGTCGTGCTCCGGCGGGCACTTCGGTCCGGCTATATGCCCAAATTACCCGACAAACAACAGACGGACCTGTCACTTACAATACTGCAATCGACCCTACCTTTAAAAGTTATGTCGATATCAGGACTGCTGAGATCCCCAGGTTTAATATCCCCGAAAACTATAGTTTTAATCGGGACTTGGTCGCGGGCAACCCAAACGGTGATTTGTTTACCTGGGAATATCAACTGGCTGGAAAGAATGTGCAGATGCCCGTGGTCGAACTGCTCTCGGTTTCGAGTATGGACCCGGCGGGAATGATTCAATGGGTTGATCGCGACGACAGAGTCACGCGAGCTTCCCATGTGGGTTACGCCGCACCGGGAGAGTCGGATTTCAATTACAACACGGCGATTGTACTTGGCCAGGAGTTCTCCCCCACCGCCAAGGTTGCCCGTCCTAGAGCGGGTCATGTGATCGTGGTGCTGCAAGGGGGGAACAATATCCCCTACCACAGTCAAAGTGCGATCAACCAGGGAGGCCCCTGTCGGATGCATGCCATCGACATGTACGGCAATGAGCATGTGTTGAACATCGCATTTAAAGATCTGACGCCTGCCGGCCGCTTGGAGTTGGTGCTGTTCTAACTTAGATAACCCATTGGCGGCGTCTCATCATCAGGAGTTTCGAACATGGATAGTGCTTCTTCAACCCGTTTGGCAACCGGTGGTCTCTACACTCAAGCCGGTAATTTCTTGAGTCACGTCAGCAACGGCATTGATGCCCGTACCGGTCAAATGACCCTGCACATCGCCCTGCCGGAAATCCAGGCTAATCATCTGGCCGGCCCTTCAGTGTCGTTCAGATTGCTGTTCAGCCCGTTGTCTTCTCATACAGATTATGGATTCGGACGTGGATGGATGTTGGCGATGTCTGAACTGGACCTGCCTGCCGGGCGTTTGCATTTGGCGACAGGGGAAAGCTTCAGCCTCGACCGCCAGGCTTCTGCTTTCACAGACCAGGGTCAGTTGGTATTCACCGACCAAAAGCTATTGAATTTTCGCGTGCTGCAGGAAGGGCCGGACGGTCGCCGTTTTCGCGTCGAGTACAAGGATGGCGAGACGCAATGGCTGGTCATGCAGGACAACAGTGGCTTGGCTTTGCCACAAGAAATACGCTCTGCCGAGGGGCGTCAGGTATTTCTGGACTGGCTGCCCCATGGCAGTGGACGTTATGTCCTGTCCGAAATTCGCGATGAACAGCGCACCGTGCTGCGAGTTGTCCGGGACGTCGTCGACGAGTCTCAGATTCAACTCTTTCCGGATGAGGCCGGAAAAAGCGTCTATACGCTCTACTTGAGTGGTGATCAGCTCAGCACGATGATCCTGCCGGACAACGATAGCCGGTGGACTTTCAACTATGAGGAGTTCGACGGGTTGTTGTTTCCCGTCAGAATGACCGGACCGTTGGGCAGCGAGGATGAGGTATGGTACGCCACGGGCACGGAAGGCCATCAACTTCCGCCGGGCGCACCTTTAGCGTCCCTCCCCCGGGTGACGGCTCACCGCCATGAGCCTGGGGCCGGCCAACCAGCGGTTTCGCGAACCTATACCTGGTTGGGCAGCACTAATTTCCTGGGCTATGGAGCCGACCTGCCAGGAGGCTGGCGTGATGGGGAGGACAATCTCTACCGCACCGAATCTTATACCTATAGCGGGCTGGAGACATTGCACAGCGATACCGGCCAAGTACTGTCGGAAACTGAGCGTACCTGGAACCGTTTCCATCTGCTGACTCAAGAGCGTGTGATGCGTGTCGGCAAGACGGTTACGATCACCACGGACTATGGCGATGATCCCGCCCTGGGCTGGGAGGCTCAACCGGCATGGTGCCAGCTACCGACTCAAGTCACGACCCGTTATGAGGACGCGCAGGGTGCTCGAGAAGAGATATCTCATACTACCTACGACGATTACGGCAACACGCTTGAGCAGCGCCATGCCGATGGCCGAATCGAGCGTTGGGTTTATTATCCGTTGGGCAGCGTAAGCGGCATGGCGGATACCGGGATGTTTGTCCGCTGGCTGCAAAGCCATACCTTGACGCCGACGCCCATGGCGTCTGGCGACACAGGCGGCGCGCCAATAACGCAAACGCAGTACTGTTATGAACCGCTGCCGCGTCGCCGACCCGATGATCGTCTGCTGTGGGTCGTCGTTTCAGAAGAAGCGTTTACTATCACCGTCGACGGCCCGAACCCGATTGGTCGCACCACCCAGTGTTATGAAACAGCTATCGACAGTCCGTTCTTTGCCCAAGTGACTCAAGCACAGACGACACACAAAGAATTCATCACCACCACCGATTACAGCCGGACCCTGACCGCCACGGCGCTGACGACCCAAACCAGGATAACCGGCCATGACGGTACCAGTGCGTCGACCGATTACGTCACCCGGGACAGTCTCTCGGGGCTGACGCTGAGCGATCGCGAAGAGAGCGTGGAGACCGTTTATGAATATGACGCCTTGGGGCGGGTGGTTCGCAGCACGGTTGCTCCCGGCACCGATTATGAAGCCAGCGCCACGTGTCGCTATGTGCTGGCGGGCCGTTATCGCCAGCGGGCCGTCATGGCGGAAGAAACCGACCTGACCGGCCAGCAGCGGCGTATCTATCTCGACGGCGCAGGGCGCAGGGTGCGGGAGGAGCGGCGCGACGACTTGGTCACCGGCCAGAAGTTTCGGGAAACCTGGCGCGGCCTTTACAACCCCGAGGGACAACTGCTCCAGGAAACCGTCCAGGACTGGTTCCCCGGGCTGGAACGGCCGTTGAGCCTCACCACCACCTATGAGTTCGACGGTTGGGGCCAAGTGAGCAAGATCAGACGGCCCAATGGCACGCTTGAACACACCCAGGCCAGCCCTGTCACGCTTATAAGCGACGTCTGGCGAGAAAGCCGTGATGGCGTCGCCGCTGCCAAGACTCGAATCTTACGCAACGTTGCCGGCGACGTGCTCAATATGACCCTGCTTGCTCCCGACAATGAAATACTGCGCAATGAGGCCTGGACCCATGATGGGTTGCATCGCCCCATATCCCATGAAGTCAGCGTACCGGGTGAGGCTTGCGTGCATACGCAAACCCGGTATGACGTGTACGGGCGTGTGATCAGTCGTCTGTTGGAGGACGACAGCGAAGTGATTTGGGAATATGCCCAGCACAGCGATGCTGATCATCCGATAAGCGTTACGTTGACGCCTGTCGGTTGTACACCCTTGTCACTGGGGGAGCAGAGCTTTGACGGTATCGGTCGTCCAGTGCGCCGAACAATCGGCGACCGGCAAGAGTGTCTCAACTACCGCAAAGATCAGAAGTTGCCAGCTTCTCGCACCAGCAGCAGTGGCCGCTCTATGGCCTACAGCTACGAGCCATTGCTTGAGAATCAGTTGATTCAACTGTCGCCCGGTGATGGCAGCCAGGGCAGTACCTACCAGTATGACTTCAAGTCGGGCCAGATGACGCAAGCGCTGGGGCCATTAGGCAAGCTGACTTGGCAGTACTCCAACAATGGACGTTTACTCTCCGAGCACTTGAGCCTGGACAACGAGGAGCACAGCGTTGGCTGGGTTCGCTCGCTGGAGGGCCGGCTGGTGACGTTTACTGATTGCAATGGTACTGAACACCGCACGGTTCACGACGCCTGTGGCCGTCCGGAACGCCAGACACTGGGTTCTATTGAACTGCAAACCACCTATGACACTTTCGGCCGCATCAGCCAGTACTTCACTCAGGATCAAGGACACTCCCTCAAGCAAACCATCCAGTACGATGAGTTTGACCGGGAAGTTTCACGAACCTGGGTCAGCAGTACCCCCGCCTCCCAACGACAACTGACCCAGACACTGACATGGACTGGCCGCGACCAAATGGCGAGCCGCCGCTGGGAAGAAGAAAACCGCTTGCTCAGCGAAGAAGTATTTCGCTATGACGCTCGCGCCAGGCTGATCGAGGTCACGGTGACTGGCCCTGAAGGGCCCAAAGACCCACGCACCGGTCAACCCATCAGCAAACAAGCCTTTTCCCTCAACGCTCTGGACGGCTACGAGCAAGTCATCACGACCTACATGGATGGCAATTGCGATCAGATGGACTTCACTTACGATGCTATCGCCCCTGACCGTCCCATTACCATCACCCATACCTACCCGGCTCTCCAGACACTGATGTTGGAGTATGACGCCGATGGGCGATTGTTGCGCGACGGCCTCGGTCGCGCGCTGCAGTGGGACGAAGAGGGACGGCTCAGTCGAGTCACCGGCGACACCGGTCAACGCGATTATCAATACGACCCCATGGGTCGAATCACCCAGACCACGCAAAACGGGGCCGAGACGCTCTGATTCTATCATGGTGATCGGCTGATAAGCACCCGAGGCCCAGGCTTGGGCGACACCTTGTCGTTATTGCGTCATGAGGCGTCCATGTTTGCTCAGAACAAAGTGTCCCAGGCCGTACGCGAGGTAATGCTGACAGGTTGCGATGGCCAAGGCACGGTCCGGGTTGAAAACGATCAGCAGACTAGTCGGGTGAACTACACCGCTCACGGGGCGGATGATGGAAGCGGCAAAAGCCTGGTGGGTTACGCCGGCGAGCCACGTGGCCTGGTAGAGGCTGGCTATTTGCTGGGCAGCTATAGGCCCTACGATCCTAACCTCATGCTATTCCTCGCACCCGACAATGAAAGCCCCTTTGGTGCTGGCGGGCTCAACCGTTACGCTTATTGCGCGGGTGATCCGCTCAATCGGATCGACCCGGACGGACACAGCTTCTGGAAATGGCTCGTAGCTGGGATTGGGTTGGCGGTTGGCATAGTCGCGACGGCGTTTTCTTTTGGCGCTGCAGCGCCCGCCGTGGCCGGGATGATGGCTGGTGGGTTGGCCACTCTGACGTCCAGCGGTGCGTTGGCAGTGACGTCGGTGGCACTGGGTGTGGTGGCGACCACCACCGGGGTTGCCTCGTTTATTCTGGAGGCCACGGGTAATGCAGATGCGGCGTCCATACTGGGGATGGTGTCCCTTGCCACAGGATTAGCTTCAGGAGTCACAGCATTGGCGCCTGCCGCCTCGAAGGCCGTCTCGAAGTTAGGTCAGTTTGTGGGGCGTTGGCAGAAAAAATTGCAGTCGGCAGGTGGTGTGCCCAGGTTAGGGGGACAGACAGGCTCGCTCAGGACCGGGCCGAGTGCAACCTTAAGCGGAATGCCGGAGCATGTGCTGGGGAACATCGGCAGGCACTTGCCTGGTAGGGACCTGGTCAACTTTTCTGTTACTTCACGACAAATGAACCAGGCCGCCAATACTTACTCTCGCCCCGCACTACACGCGTTACCGGTCGCCCCCGAAGGTGCTCCGAATTACGTCAATGCAGTAAGACGAATCTGGGCTGGGGACGAAGTAGGGGTTTTACCCTCCAGTCTTCGCCAGCAGGGCATCAATCCTAGAGCGGTTGTCGAGGCAGTTCCTCCTCCTCTTCGGGCTGACGGCACGCCTGATTACGTCAGCTTTGAATGGATGCGGGCTTCTCGTCGTGATCGCGATTACCTGAATGCGCTTAATGAACGAAACTCTTGGTATTTGCTTGAGCGTGCAGCACGACAACAATCAAGAGGCCGTCGTTACAGCTTCTGATTAAAGGCATGGCGCAGATCACTTATCTAACCTTCCCCAGTCGTTTCCTAATCAGCGACTAGGGGGGGGTGAATCCCTGAATACAGCGGAACGAGTGCGTACGGTTTCGCATCATTCGCTTGACATATCCGATTGGCAGTCGCCGTGCAGTCTTTAATAAACGCGGCAATAGCTAATTTGATCTTGGCAACGGTCTCCAGTGGCCCCCTGTGAAAGCTTGGTGGGCGAACAAAGGGGGCAGCGGAATAGCCATTTCATAGTGACCGAGGACACCCTCAGATTTTGTGTACGACACAAAACCTGTGGGCGAGCCTGCTCGCGATGACGGTGGTACAGCCCCCGACAAAACGGCACCTTCCGGTGCCGTTCGCTTTCACAACCTAACCAACTTACTTACGCGCCGCCTCCCACGATTTCAGCAGTTCGTTGTAGCTCACGGTCTCGCCCTTAGGCTTCTCGTTCGCCAGTTTCGGCTTCGGGGCGCCCGGCTGGTCGAACCAGTATTGCGCGTCACGCTCGGGGTTCATTTTCGGGGCGCAGGTGGCTTGGGCCTTCGAGCGCTCCAGACGGGTCATGATCGCGTCCTGATCCTTGGCCAGGCCGTCGAGTGCCTGCTGCGGGGTTTTCTCGCCGCTGGCGGCTTCAGCAATGTGGCTCCACCACAATTGCGCCAGGCGTGGATAGTCCGGCACGTTGGTCCCGGTCGGGGTCCATTGCACACGGGCCGGGCTGCGATAGAACTCCACCAGGCCACCGAGTTTCGGGGCCAGGTCGGTCATGGCTTGCGAGTTGATGTCCGACTCGCGGATCGGCGTCAGGCCGACGATGGTTTTCTTCAGCGACACGGTTTTCGAGGTCACGAACTGCGCGTAGAGCCAGGCCGCGAGTTTTTGCTTCTCAGGTGTGGACTTCATGAACGTCCAGGAGCCGGCATCCTGATAACCGAGTTTCATGCCCTCCTCCCAATACGGACCTTTCGGCGAAGGCGCCATGCGCCATTTCGGCGTGCCGTCGGCATTCATCACCGCCAGGCCCGGTTTGGTCATGTCGGCAGTGAACGCGGTGTACCAGAAGATCTGCTGGGCGATGTTGCCCTGGGAGGGCACGGGACCTGATTCGGAGAAGGTCATGCCCGCCGCTTCCGGTGGCGCGTACTTCTTCATCCAGTCCACGTATTTGGTGGTGGCGAACACCGCCGCCGGCCCGTTGGTGTCGCCGCCGCGGGTCACGCTGGAACCCACCGGATGGCAGTCCTCGACGCGGATGCCCCACTCGTCCACCGGCAAGCCGTTGGGGATGCCCTTGTCGCCGCCACCGGCCATGGAGAACCAGGCATCGGTGAAGCGCCAGCCCAGGGACGGGTCTTTCTTGCCGTAGTCCATGTGCCCGTAGACACGTTTGCCGTCGATTTCCTTGACGTCTTCGCTGAAGAATTTGGCGATGTCTTCATAGGCTGACCAGTTCACCGGCACGCCGAGCTCGTAGCCGTACTTTTCCTTGAACCTGGCTTTCAGCTCCGGACGCTCGAACCAGTCGGCGCGGAACCAGTAGAGGTTGGCGAACTGCTGGTCAGGCAGTTGATAGATCTTGCCGTCCGGCGCGGTGGTGAAAGAAATGCCGATGAAGTCCTTGATGTCCAGGGTCGGCGAGGTGAAGTCCTTGCCCTCGTTGGCCATCAGGTCGGTGATCGATTCGGTCTTGCCGTAGCGAAAGTGCGTGCCGATCAGGTCCGAGTCGTTGACCCAGCCGTCATAGATACTCTTGTCCGATTGCATCACGGTCTGCAGTTTTTCCACCACGTCGCCTTCCTGCAGCAAGTCGTGGGTCAGCTTGATCCCGGTGATTTCGGTGAAGGCCTTGGCCAGCACCTTGGACTCGTATTCGTGGGTGGCGATGGTTTCCGACACCACCTTGATGCTCATCCCGCGAAATGGCTCCGCCGCCTTGATGAACCACTTCAGCTCTTCCAGTTGTTGTTCGGCCGTGAGTGTGGACGGCTTGAATTCACTGCCGATCCATTTTTTCGCGGCATCTTCGTAGGCATCGGCCCAGGCCGAAGCGCTCAAACCGCTGAGTGCCAGCATGGCTGCCAATGAAATGCTATGTCGCAGCTTATTGTTTTTGTCGAACATAGAGACCTCCTGTTTAAGTTTCGGAGCAACATTGCCGAGCGATTCGACTAGCCCCAACGCATCACAGCCAACAGCCACACCAGGGACATCGCGAAGGCGACCCAGATGCTCCAGTCGGTGACGCCGATTACCAGCAAGTGCAGGTAGGCGCTGCCGAGAAGACCGATAAACAAGCGATCGCCACGGGTGGTGGCAATCGGCAGAAAACCACGCCGAAGGATGCTCGGCGAACGCAATTCCCAAGTGGTCATGACCACCAGGACCAGGGCAATCACGCTGAAGAATGCCGCCGTGGGGGTGGTCCAGCTCATCCATTCCATCATCAGTTCCTCATACCCGGCCCAGGGCAAAGCCCTTGGCCACGTGGTTGCGCACGAACCAGATCACCAGCATGCCCGGCAGGATGGTCAACACCCCCGCCGCCGCCAGCACGCCCCAGTCGATGCCGGATGCCGAGACCGTCCGGGTCATCACCGCGGCGATCGGTTTGGCGTTCACCGACGTGAGCGTTCGTGCCAGCAGCAGTTCGACCCAGGAAAACATGAAGCAGAAGAACGCCGTGACGCCAATGCCGGAGCCAATCAGCGGGATGAAAATCTTCACGAAGAACTTGGGAAAACTGTAGCCATCGATGTAGGCGGTTTCGTCGATTTCCTTGGGCACGCCGGACATGAAACCTTCGAGAATCCACACCGCCAAGGGCACGTTGAACAGGCAGTGAGCCAGGGCCACGGCGATGTGAGTGTCGAACAGGCCAATCGAGGAGTAGAGCTGGAAGAACGGCAACAGGAACACCGCCGGCGGCGCCATGCGGTTGGTCAGCAGCCAGAAGAACAGGTGCTTGTCGCCGAGGAATCGGTAACGCGAAAACGCATAGGCCGCCGGTAGCGCCACGGTCAGGGAAATGATCGTGTTCAGACTCACGTAGTACGCCGAGTTGATGTAGCCGGTGTACCAGCTCGGATCGGTGAAGATCACCTTGTAGTTGGCCAGGGTGAAATCCCGTGGGAAAAGCGTCAGGCCGCCGAGGATTTCGGTGTTGCTCTTGAAGGACATGTTCAGCAGCCAGTAGATCGGCACCAGCAGGAACAGGATGTAGATCAGCAGCGGAATAAGCTTTCTCTTGCTCATGGCCGGGCCTCAGCGGTTGGCGTCGGTATGAGTCATGGCGGTGTAGAACAGCCAGGACACCAACAGGATGATCAGGAAGTACACCAGCGAGAATGCCGCTGCCGGCCCCAGGTCGAATTGCCCTACGGCCATCTGGGTCAAGGTCTGACTGAGGAAGGTCGTGGCATTGCCAGGACCACCGCCCGTGAGTACGAACGGTTCGGTGTAGATCATGAAACTGTCCATGAAGCGCAGCATCACCGCGATCAGCAGCACACTCTTGAGCTTGGGCAACTGGATATGCCGGAACACCGCCCAGGCCGAGGCACGGTCGATCCGCGCCGCCTGGTAATACACGTCGGGAATCGCCCGCAACCCGGAGAAGCACAGCAACGCCACCAGCGAAGTCCAGTGCCAGACGTCCATGACCAGCACCGTGACCCAGGCGTCCATGGTGTTCGCCGCATAGTTGTAGCTGATGCCCATGGCCTTGAGACTCGCCCCCAGCAGGCCGATATCGGCGCGGCCGAAGATCTGCCAGATGGTACCGACCACGTTCCACGGGATGAGCAACGGGATAGCCAGCACGATCAGCACCACCGAAGACCAGCGGCCCTTGGTCGGCATGGTCAGGGCAATGGCGATGCCCAGTGGAATTTCGATCAGCAGCACACAGGCGGAATAGATGAACTGACGCAGCAAGGAGTCATGCAGCCTCGGGTCGAGCAGCACTTGCTTGTACCAGTCGGCACCGACGAAATAGCGGCTGGACTGGTCGAAAATATCCTGCACCGAATAGTTGACCACGGTCATCATCGGGACCACCGCACTGAACGCCACCAGCAGGAACACCGGCAGCACCAGCCACCAGGCCTTGTTGTTCTGCACCTTGTTCATGGCTACACCTCAATGTTGGCTTGGGTTTCCAGGAGGAATTCGTCGGCGTAGACCATCAGCCACTGCGCCGGAAAGCTGATGTAGGCCGTGCCTTGGGGCACCGGTTTGTCTTCGGCCAGACGCACTTTCAGGGGGACGCCATCGAGGTCGAGGCTCATGATCTTGTAAGTGCCCAGGTCTTCGACGTGTACGACCTTTGCCCGCAGTGCGTCATCAAAGGCTTCGTCCCACACATGGACGAACTCCGGACGAATGCCGACCTTCAGGGTTTTCCACTCCGATTCGGCAATACGCTGCTGCATCGCCTCGGACAGCGGCAAGTGCGTCGAGGCGAAACCGACACCACCCGGTTGCGGCTGCACGTCGATCAGGTTCATCCCCGGACTGCCAATGAAGTAGCCGACAAAGGTGTGGCTCGGGCGCTCGAACAACTCCCGCGGCGTGCCGAATTGCACGATCTGCCCGCCGTACATCACCGCAATCTTGTCGGCGAAGGTCGAGGCCTCCAGCTGATCGTGGGTGACGTAGACCATGGTGATGTTGAACTGTTCGTGGATCTGCTTGAGCTTGCGTCGCAGCTTCCACTTCAGGTGCGGGTCGATCACCGTCAGCGGCTCGTCGAACAGGATCGCCGACACGTCATCGCGCACCAGCCCACGGCCCATGGAGACTTTCTGTTTTTCGTCGGCGGTGAGGTTGCGAGCTTTCTTGTACAGCAGTGCCTGGAGGTCGAGGACTTCAGCGATTTCCTGCACTTTGCTGTGAATTTTCGCTTCCACCATGCCTTGATTGCGCAACGGGAAGGCCAGGTTGTCGAACACCGTCATGGTGTCGTAGACCACCGGAAACTGGAAAACCTGGGCGATGTTGCGCTTCTCCGGGGTCAGGTCGTTGACCGCTTTGCCGTCGAACAGCACATGGCCCTGGGACGGGCTGAGCAACCCGGAAATGATGTTGAGCAAGGTCGACTTGCCGCAACCCGATGGTCCGAGCAAGGCGTAGGCACCACCCTGCTCCCAGATGTGATCCATTTCGCGGATCGCGTAGTCCTCAGGTCCGGCCGGGGTCTTGGTGTAGCTGTGGGCGAGGTTCTGCAAACGGATTTCGGCCATCAGGCAACCCTCGTGACACGCCGGCCCGGCGCCTGGACCAGGCGCCCCTGCGTATCGAACACAAACAGTTTATGGGTCGGGATGTAGATGCGGATCGGCGCATCGACGTCGTATTCGTGGACACCCGGCAAGTGCAGCACCAGCAGGAAGTGCTCGTTGCGCACGTGCAGGAAGGTTTCCGAGCCGCTGATCTCGGCCACCTCGACGGTCACCGCCAGCTCAAGATCATCATCATTGCTCGGTACCAGCGAAATATGGCTGGGCCGCACGCCGAAGCGGAACTCGCCCTCGCCCACCGGGCGCAGATCGACGTTCAGCGGGAAGTGCACGAAATTGGCGAAACTCACTTCGTTGCCGGCAATGCGCCCCGGCATCAAATTGATCGGCGGCTCGGAGAACAGCTCGGCCGCCAGCACCGATTGCGGTTGGTGATAAACCGACGAGGACTGGCCGCTCTGGATCACCCGGCCTTCATGAAGAATGGTCGTGGTACCGCCCAGGGCCAGGGCTTCGTTGGGTTCGGTGGTGGCGTAAATGGCAATGGTGTGGCGCGCCTTGAACAGCTCGCGCATTTCCTGGCGCAGCTCTTCGCGCAACTTGTAATCGAGGTTGACCAGTGGCTCGTCGAACAGGATCAGCTCGGCGTCCTTGACCAGCGCCCGGGCCATGGCCGTACGCTGTTGCTGGCCGCCGGAGAGTTCGAGGGGATGACGCTGGAGGAATTTCTCGATGCGCAGCATCTTCGCGGTTTCCAGCACCTTGCTCTGGATCAGCTCGCTGGACACACCGGCCTGGCGCAGCGGCGAGGCGATGTTCTCGAAGACGGTCATGGTCGGGTAATTGATGAACTGCTGATACACCATCGACACGTTGCGCAGGCGCACCGGGCGCTGGGTGACATCGACGCCGTTCATTAGGATGCGGCCGCTGTCGGGCTTGTCCAGACCGGCCATCAAGCGCATCAGGCTGGTTTTGCCGGACAAGGTGCGACCCAGCAAAACGTTGAAGGAACCGGGTTCAAAACTCAGGTTGGCATCGTCGATCCAGATCTGGCCCTCGACGGTGCGGCTGACGTGCTCCAGGGTGAGTGACATGGCTCGGCCTTTTTATTATTGGAGTCAAGCGACCGGAGCTCTAAAGCGACAAACATGCCAGAAATCACAAACTGTTGATTCAACTTGAAATTATTGAAAAACATAGTCAATCGACGTTCGTTGCTGAACACAAATGAACAATCGGAAATGAACAATTGAACAATTCACCCATTGACAGTGAACAATAGTGAACAACACTCTACGGACTGTTCACGCCCCCTGTAGGAGCGAGCTTGCTCGCGATGCACTTGAGAGCGCCGCGTTTATTCAGGCAGCCCTCTTCTCCGTTAACGTCCATCGCGAGCAAGCTCGCTCCTACAGGGACCGTGCGTAGTTGAAGTCACCATAAAAACAATAAAAGCTTGCCCAGAGATCGACTGCCATGGCCGCACCCGCATCGCCGTTGTCCCACGACGCCGTCATCCAGGACTCCTGGTCCCGTTGCCGCGCGTTCGGCCTCAGTCATCAGAGCACGCCGGCATTCGACCAATTGCCGGCCGCGAGCATCGCGCAACTGCTGGAGAGTCAACATTCACTGGTGCAAACCACCCACCAGGAAGTGCTGCCCTACTACGAGAACATCCTGAGCAACTCCAATTGCCTGATCATGCTCGCCGACCATCAGGGCCAGGTGCTCACGTCGTGGGGAACGCAGCGCTTTATCGAACCCAAACTGGCCCGGGGCTTCAGCGCCGGCGCCAGCTGGATGGAACGCTGCACCGGCACCAACGCCATTGGCACCGCCCTGGCCTGTGAACAAGCGGTGCACATCGAACACGACGAACATTTTCTCAAGGCCAACCGCTTCATGACCGGTTCCGCCGCGCCGATTTTCGATGCCGAGCGCAAGGTGATCGCGGTGCTGGACGTATCCAGTGACAGCTACCTGCCGCCCTCCCACACCCTGGGCATGGTCAAGATGATGAGCCAGACCGTGGAAAACCGGCTGATCCTCAACCTGTTCCATGGCCAGCATTTCCAGCTGACGTTCAATACCGGCCTGAACAACTTCGACAGTCAGTGGGCTGGCTTGCTGATCTTCGATGAAACCGGCCAGGTGCTGTCGGCCAATCGCAGGGCCGATAATCTGCTGGGCATCAGCCTGTCGCGGGTCAGTGTCGAGAGCCTGTTCAAGGTCTCGCTGCTGGAGCTGCTCAACCAGCCAGAAGGCCTGCCCTTCGCCCTGCAAACCTCTGGGCGCAACCGCTTCCAGTGCCTGTTGAAGCGGCCCAAACAGGCATCAATTCAACCTCGAGTGTTCACCGAGCCGGTTGTAGCTGCACCCGCGGCCATCAGCCTCAACACCTTGCATTTCGGCGACAGCCGCGTGGAAAAAGCCGTGCGTCAGGCCGAGCGCTTGCTGGAAAAAGACATTCCCTTGCTGATCCACGGCGAAACCGGGGTCGGCAAGGAAGTGTTCGTCAAAGCCCTGCATCAGGCCAGCTCGCGCAGCAAACAAGCGTTCATCGCCGTCAACTGTGCGGCGATTCCCGCCGAACTGGTGGAATCCGAGTTGTTCGGCTATGAGAAAGGCGCGTTCACCGGCGCCAACCAGAAAGGCAGCATTGGGCTGATCCGCAAGGCTGACAAAGGCACGCTGTTTCTCGACGAAATCGGTGACATGCCGCTGCCGACCCAGGCGCGACTGTTGCGGGTGTTGCAGGAGCGCTGCGTGCAACCGGTGGGCAGCAGCGAGTTGTTCCCGGTGGACTTGCGCATCATTTCAGCGACCAATCGCTCGTTGCGCGAACAGGTACAACTGGGGCGGTTTCGTGAAGACCTGTACTACCGCATCGGCGGCCTGACCCTGGAGCTGCCACCGTTAAGAGAGCGCAGCGATAAAGAGGCGCTGTTCAAACGCCTGTGGGAACAGCATCGCGAACCCAGCCAATGGGCTGGACTGAGCCGCGAGGTATTGGAGTTGTTCGACCGCCACCCGTGGCCGGGGAATTTGCGCCAGGTCAGCAGTGTGATGCAGGTGGCATTGGCAATGGCCGAGGAACAACCGGTGCGGCCGGAACATTTGCCGGATGATTTTTTTGTCGATCTGGAGATGGAGCCGGTGGAGGCGCCCGAGCCACTGGTGGTCGACCTCAATGATGTCGAGGAATTGAACCGGCAGTTGCAGGCAGTTGGGGGGAATATTTCGTATCTGGCCCGACGGTTGGGGGTTAGTCGCAATACCCTGTACAAGCGGTTGCGTCAGTCGGAGGGTTAAAAGCCAGATCAAAAGATCGCAGCCTGCGGCAGCTCCTACAGGGTGTATGCGATTCCAGTGTAGGAGCTGCCGCAGGCTGCGATCTTTTGATTATAAAAAAACAAAAACCCGCACATGGCGGGTTTTGTTTTACAGCGGATCAAGCAATCAGTCAGCCAATCGCCAGGTCGTGCCGCCCTTGCCGTCTTCCAGCACCACGCCCATGGCGGTGAGCTGGTCGCGGATGCGGTCGGATTCGGCCCAGTCCTTGCCGGCACGTGCCGCCAGGCGCGCAGCGATCAGCGCCTCGACTTCAGCGGCATCCACGCGCCCTTCGGCACCGGCCTGCAGGAAGTCATCGGCTTCGAGCTGCAACACACCCAGCACGCTGGCCAATTCTTTCAAACGAGCCGCCAGACCCGCCGCTGCATCGAGATCGCTCTCGCGCAGGCGGTTGATCTCGCGCACCATTTCGAACAGTACCGCGCAGGCTTCCGGCGTGCCGAAGTCGTCGTTCATCACCTGGGTGAAGCGCTCGACAAAGGCTTCGCCGCCCGCCGGGGCCACGCTCGGCAGACCTTTCAATGCATGGTAGAAGCGCTCCAGGGCGCCCTTGGCGTCCTTGAGGTTGTCTTCCGAGTAGTTGATGGCGCTGCGGTAGTGGCTCGACACCAGCAGGTAACGCACGACTTCCGGGTGGTACTTGTCGAGCACGTCGCGAATGGTGAAGAAGTTGTTCAAGGACTTGGACATCTTCTCGCCATTGATGCGGATCATGCCGCAATGCATCCACGCGTTGGCGTAGGTCTTGCCGGTGGCCGCTTCGCTCTGGGCGATTTCGTTTTCGTGGTGCGGGAACTCGAGGTCGCTGCCGCCGCCATGAATGTCGAAAGTATCGCCGAGGCAGCAGGTCGACATCACCGAGCACTCGATGTGCCAGCCCGGACGTCCGGCGCCCCATGGCGATTCCCAGCTCGGCTCGCCCGGCTTGGCGGCTTTCCACAATACGAAGTCCAGCGGGTCCTGTTTCGACTCGTCGACTTCGATCCGTGCGCCGATGCGCAGGTCTTCGATCTTCTTGCGCGACAGCTTGCCGTAGCCCATGAACTTGCCGACGCGGTAGTACACGTCGCCATTGCCCGGGGCATAGGCGTAGCCCTTGTCGATCAGGGTCTGGATCATCGTGTGCATGCCCGGGATATGATCGGTGGCACGCGGCTCCATGTCCGGCTTCTTGATGTTCAGGCGCGCTTCATCTTCGTGCATCGCCGCGATCATGCGCTCGGTCAGCGCTTCGAACGACTCGCCGTTCTCGCGGGCACGATTGATGATCTTGTCGTCGATGTCGGTGATGTTGCGCACGTAGGTCAGGTCGTAGCCGCTGAAGCGCAACCAGCGCGTCACCAGGTCGAACGCGACCATGCTGCGGCCGTGGCCCAGGTGGCAGTAGTCGTACACGGTCATGCCGCACACGTACATGCGCACCTTGTTGCCATCGAGCGGCTTGAAGACTTCTTTGCTCTTGGTGAGCGTGTTGTAGATCGTAAGCACGTTTAATCCTTGAATCACTGGCCCCACGAATCACGCAAGGTCACGGTACGGTTGAATACCGGCTGACCTGGTTTCGAGTCCTTGATATCCGCGACGAAGTAACCTTCGCGCTCGAACTGGAAACGGTCTTCCGGCTGTGCATTGCCCAGCGAGGGTTCAGCACGACAACCAGTGAGAACTTGCAGCGAGTCAGGGTTGATGTTGTCCAGGAAACTGGCACTGTCTTCGGCTTTTTCCGGGTTCGCAGAACGGAACAGACGATCGTACAGACGCACTTCGCATTCGACGCTGGCCGCAGCCGGCACCCAGTGCACCACGCCTTTGACCTTGCGACCTTCAGGGTTCTTGCCCAGGGTGTCCGGATCGTACGAGCAGCGCAGTTCGACGATATTGCCGTCGGCGTCCTTGATCGCTTCGTCGGCACGGATCACGTAGCTGCCGCGCAGACGCACTTCGCCGTTCGGCTCCAGGCGCTTGTAGCCTTTTGGCGGCTCTTCCATGAAGTCTTCACGGTCGATATAGATCTCACGGGCGAATGGCAGAACGCGCATGCCCATGTCTTCTTTCGGATGGCACGGCAGTTCGAGGTTCTCGACCTGGCCTTCCGGGTAGTTGGTGATCACGACTTTCAGCGGACGCAACACGCACATGGCACGCGGGGCGCTATGGTCGAGGTCGTCGCGGATGCTGAATTCGAGCATGCCGAAGTCGACCACGCCGTCGGAACGGTTGGTGCCGATCATTTCGCAGAAGTTGCGGATCGATTTCGGCGTGTAGCCACGGCGGCGGAAGCCCGACAGCGTGGACATGCGCGGGTCGTCCCAGCCATTGACGTGACCTTCGTCCACAAGCTGCTTGAGCTTGCGCTTGCTGGTGATGGTGTAGTTCAGGTTCAGGCGGCTGAACTCGTACTGGCGCGGGTGCGCCGGCACTGGCAGGTTATCGAGGAACCAGTCGTACAGCGGGCGATGGCTTTCGAACTCCAGGGTGCAGATCGAGTGGGTAATGCCTTCGATGGCGTCCGACTGACCGTGGGTGAAGTCGTAGTTCGGGTAAATGCACCACTTGTCACCGGTCTGGTGGTGATGGGCATGCCGGATGCGGTACATGATCGGATCGCGCAGGTTCATGTTCGGCGAAGCCATGTCGATCTTGGCCCGCAGCACGCGTGCGCCGTCCTTGAACTCGCCGGCCTTCATGCGGGCAAACAGGTCGAGGTTTTCTTCAACCGAGCGGTCGCGGAACGGACTGTTCTTGCCCGGCTCGGTCAGGCTGCCACGGTATTCCTTGGCTTGTTCAGGGGTCAGGTCGTCAACATAGGCCTTGCCGGCCTTGATCAGCTCTACCGCCCAGTCGTGCAGCTGGTCGAAATATTGCGAGGCGTAGCGCACTTCACCGGACCACTCGAAGCCCAGCCATTTGACGTCGCTTTCGATCGCGTCGATGTATTCCTGGTCTTCCTTGGCCGGGTTGGTGTCGTCGAAACGCAGGTGCGTGACGCCGCCGAACTCCTGGGCCAGGCCGAAGTTCACACAGATCGACTTGGCGTGACCGATGTGCAGGTAGCCGTTGGGTTCAGGCGGGAAACGGGTGACGATTTGCGTGTGCTTGCCCGAGTCCAGGTCTGCCTGGATGATCGGCCGCAGGAAGTTGACCGGCACGGCAGGGCCGGTCTTGGCATTCGAGGTAGGGTCGACAGTGGGCTTGCTCATAGGATCCTTGAACGTACAAGTGCGTGGCCGTAATGAAGGCCGGACAAAACAAAGCCGCTATCATAGCCGATGCCGTCAAGTACCTGACAGAGCGAGCTCTGTAAACCGTCGCATTTAATAGGCCGCAAATGAAAAAACAGCCTCGAAATTCGCGTCTGGCAGGCTAAACTGCGCACCTTGGCCAAAACAGGCTGAACCGGTGGCGGGACATGAGGTTCCAACACCACGAATTCCTTATAAAGAGTAACGATCATGACCCAAGTCAAACTGACTACCAACTTCGGCGACATCGTCCTCGAACTGAACGCCGATAAAGCCCCGATCACCGTGGCCAACTTCGTCGAATACGTCAAAGCCGGTCACTACGAAAACACCGTTTTCCACCGTGTCATCGGTAACTTCATGATCCAGGGCGGCGGTTTCGAGCCAGGCATGAAAGAAAAGAAAGACAAGCGTCCAAGCATCCAGAACGAAGCGGATAACGGTCTTTCCAACGACAAGTACACCGTCGCCATGGCCCGCACCATGGAACCGCATTCGGCTTCCGCCCAGTTCTTCATCAACGTGGCCGACAACAGCTTCCTCAACCACAGCGGCAAGAACGTGCAGGGCTGGGGCTACGCGGTATTCGGCAAAGTAACCGCAGGCACCGACGTTGTCGACAAGATCAAAGGCGTGGCCACCACCTCCAAGTCCGGCCACCAGGACGTACCGGCAGACGACGTGATCATCGAGAAAGCCGAGATCATTGAGTGATATTGCTGATTTCAGACTTGCATCTGGAAGAGGAGCGCCCGGACATTACCCGGGCGTTTCTGGATTTGCTCGCCGGACGCGCCCGCTCGGCGAGTGCGTTGTACATTCTGGGCGACTTTTTCGAGGTGTGGATTGGCGACGACGCCATGACACCCTTCCAGCGTTCTATCTGCCAGGCCCTGCGCGATTTGAGCGACAGCGGCACGGCTATTTTCCTGATGCACGGCAATCGCGACTTCATGCTCGGCAAGGCCTTCTGCAAAGCAGCCGGCTGCACCTTGTTGAAAGATCCGAGTGTCGTGCAGTTCAACGGTGAGCCGGTGCTGCTGATGCACGGCGACAGCCTCTGCACCCGCGACGTGGGTTATATGAAATTGCGGCGCTACCTGCGCAACCCGATCTCCCTGTTCATCCTGCGGCACTTACCGCTGAGCACCCGGCAGAAACTGGCGCGCAAGTTGCGCAGTGAAAGTCGAAGCCAGGTACGGATGAAGGCCAATGACATCGTCGATGTCACACCCGAAGAGATTCCGCGGATCATGCAGCAATACGGCGTGAAGACCTTGATCCACGGGCATACCCACCGTCCCGCGATTCATAAGTTGCAGTTGGGCGAGCAAGCGGCCAGGCGCATTGTGCTGGGGGATTGGGATCGTCAAGGGTGGGCGTTGCAGGTGGATGAGCAGGGGTTTGCGCTGGCGCCCTTTGATTTCACGCCGCCACCGCAGCTGGCAGCACCCGCGAACTGATGCCCGAAACACAAAGCCCTGTGGGAGTGAGCCTGCTCGCGATTGCGGACTCAAATTCAACATCATTGTTGATTGATCCACCGCTATCGCGAGCAGGCTCGCTCCTACAGGGGGTGTGCGGTGTTTAGTGTCCGGCCGAGGCAGCAGGCCCGGCCTTCGCCGTAAACGGCGGCTTGGCCAGCCACACGATCAGGATCAGCCCCATGAACATCCAGCCCAGCAAGGTGAAGTAATCCACCGTGGACATGATGTACGCCTGGCTGATCACCGTCTGCTCCAGCTGCGTGTAGGCCTTGGCCCCTGCCCCGCCCAGATGGGTCAATGCTTCGCGGGTCGCCGGATCGAACGGGGTGATGCTTTCGGTCAGGTAGGCGTGGTGCTGGTCGGCGCGGCGAATCCAGATCCAGGTGGTCAGCGACGCCGCGAAACTACCGCCCAGGGTCCGCAAGAACGTCGCCAGCCCCGAACCGTCGGCGATCTGACTCGGTGGCAGGTCCGACAGCAGGATGGTCAAAGTCGGCATGAAGAACAGCGCCACGCCAATCCCCATGAATAGCTGCACCATGGCGATGTGCTGGAAGTCCACTTCATTGGTGAACCCGGCGCGCATGAAACAGCTCAGGCCGATGGCCAGGAACGCCCCGCCCGCCAGCACGCGCATGTCGAATCGCGGCGCGTACTTGCCGACAAACGGCGACAGCAGCACCGGCAGGATCCCCAGCGGTGCCACGGCAAAACCGGCCCAGGTCGCGGTGTAGCCCAAGCGTGTCTGCAGCCACTGCGGCAGGATCAGGTTGATCCCGAAGAACCCGGCGTACCCCAGAATCAACACGATGGTGCCGTAGCGGAAGTTGCGATGGGCAAACAGGCGCAGGTTGACCACTGGGTGTTCGTCGGTCATTTCCCAGATCACGAAGAACGCCAGCGCGACTACCGAAATCACCGAACCGATCACGATGAAGCTGGATTCGAACCAGTCGGCATCGTTGCCCTTGTCGAGCACAATCTGCAGCGCCCCGACACCGATGATCAGCGCAATCAGCCCGACGTAATCCATCGGTTGGCGACTGGTGACCACCGGGCGCTTTTTCATCTGTTGGGTCACCACCCATGCCGCGAACAGGCCGATCGGCACGTTGATGAAGAAAATCCACGGCCAGCTGTAGCTGTCGGTGATCCAGCCGCCAAGGATTGGCCCGGCAATCGGCGCGACCACCGTGACCATTGCCAGCAGTGCCAGGGCCATCCCTCGTTTCGCCGGGGGGTAAACTGCAATCAGCAGGGTCTGGGTCATCGGGTACAGCGGCCCCGCCACTACACCTTGCAGTACCCGGAAGCCCACCAGTTCCGGCATGGACGTGGAAATACCGCACAAAAACGAAGCGAGCACGAACAGCAGTGTCGCCCAGACAAACAGCTTCACCTCGCCGAAACGACGACTGAGCCAACCGGTCAATGGCAAGGCGATGGCGTTGCTCACGGCGAACGAGGTGATGACCCAGGTGCCCTGCTCCGAACTCACACCCAGGTTGCCGGAGATCGTCGGCAACGCCACGTTGGCGATGGTGGTGTCGAGCACTTGCATGAAGGTCGCCAGCGATAGGCCGATGGTGCTGAGCAACAGGCTGGGCGGTGTGAAAGACGCGTTATTGCTCATCGCGAATCCTTTGGAGCTGAATTTTTTGGAGCAGGATTGGCACTGCGCCTGTTACAGACGCAGCTAACCCTGTGGGAGCAAGCCGGCTCCGGGCGGCGTTCCGACGAAGGCGTCGGTTCAGTCGACTTTGATGTTGAATGTCAGTCCGCTTTCGCGAGCAGGCTCGCTCCCACAAGGTCGGGTTGATGACGGATCGGCATATCAGCGTTGCACGGTCTTGCTGACCGCGGCGCTGTTGTCGTGGATCAACTGGGTGATCATCGCGTCGGCCTCGGCCAACTGACGGTCGTAGACGTTGGTGCTGAACGAAGCCTTCTGCGGCGATTGTTGCGCCAGCACCGGCCCGCTCTGATCGCGCAGGCTCACATCGACCATAGTCGACAGGCCGACCCGCAACGGGTGCCTGGCCAGTTCTTCGGCGTTGACGTGGATCCGCACCGGCACGCGCTGCACGATCTTGATCCAGTTGCCGGTGGCGTTCTGCGCCGGCAGCAAGGCAAATGCGCTGCCGGTTCCGGCGCCGAGGCTGTCGATGGTGCCGCTGTACTTCACGTCGCTGCCGTAGAGGTCGGTTTCGATCTCCACCGGCTGACCGATACGCATGTCACGCAGCTGGGTTTCCTTGAAGTTGGCGTCGATCCACAGCTGATCCAGCGGAATCACCGCCATCAGCGCGGTACCCGGTTGCACGCGCTGACCAAGCTGAACGGTACGTTTGGCCACGTAACCGGTCACCGGTGCGATCAAGGTGCTGCGGGCATTGTTCAGGTAGGCCTGACGCAGTTGTGCGGCGGCGGCCATCACGTCCGGGTGCGACGAAACCACGGTGTCATCGACCAGCGCGCTGGTGGTCTTGAGCTTTTGTTCGGCGTTGGCCAGGGCGTTTTGCGCCGAGGTCAGGTCGTCGCGGGCGTGGGACAGCTCTTCCTGGGAAATCGCCCCGCCAGCGGCGAGGTTCTTGCGTCGGTTGAAGTTGTCCTGGGCCTTTTGCACTTCGGCTTTCTGGGCGTTGACCTGGGCTTTCATGCCGTCCACATCGCTGTACAAGCCGCGCACCTGACGCACGGTGCGGGCCAGATTGGCCTGGGCGTTTTGCAGACCGATTTCGGCATCGTTCGGGTCGAAGTTCACCAGCACCTGGCCTTCGTGGACCAGATCGCCGTCATCGGCGCCGATGCTGACCACGGTGCCGGTGACCAGCGGCGTGACTTCCACCACGTTGCCGTTCACATAGGCGTCGTCGGTGCTTTCGCTCCAGCGCCCGTAAAACTCGTGGTAGGCCCAGACGCCCGCGCCGCTGAGCGCGACGGCGGCAGCCAGTACCAGCAACATGAATTTGCGCTTGCCCGAGTTGGGGTTGCCCTGGGTGTTTTCAGGAGGTTGAGTTGTATCGGCAGTGGCCATGACAAGTACCTTGAATTAGTGGGTCAGGGTGGCTGGCGTGGTGGTGGCCGAGGCGATCGCCTCAGGCTGGAAACCGCCGCCCAGCGCCTGCATCAACTGGATCGACAGGTCAATCTGCTCGGCATTCAGGTTGGCCAGCTGACGCTGGGCCTGGAGCAATTGCTGCTCGATGCTGAGCACGTCCAGGTAGTTGCCGATGCCGGAACCGTAACGCTGGACCACGGTGTTGTAGGAATCCTGGGCAATATCGGTGGCGTGTTGCTGGGCAGCGATCTGCCGACCGATATCGCGCAACTGGTTGATGCTGTCACTGACATCCCCCAGCGCCTTCACCAGGCTTTTGTTGTACTGCCCCACGGCGAGGTCGTAATCGGCGTCACGCGAATCGAGGTCGGCACGCAGGCGGCCACCGTCGAAAATCGGCACAGAGATCGTTGGTGCAATGTTGAAGAAGCGGCTGGCCGAACCAAACATCGCATCGCCCAACAGGGATTCGGCACCGGCAGCGGCGCTGAGGTTCAGGTTGGGATAGAATCGGGTCTTGCCGGCATCGATGTTTTTGCTCGCCGCCTCGACCCGCCAGCGCGCGGCCACCAGGTCCGGACGACGCCCGAGCAACTCGGCCGGCAGCACTGAAGGTAGCGCTACCGCTCTCGGCTGAAGAATGTTCGGACGGGCAATTTCATTGCCACGGTCCGGTCCTTTGCCGAGCAGCACCGCAAGCGCGATTTTCGTGCTGTTCAGGCGCTTTTCGGCGTCGATCAGGTTGGCCTGGGAAGTGGCTTCCAGGCTTTCGGTCTGCTGGAACTGGTATTGGCTGTCGATCCCGGCAGTCAGGCGCCGCTGGCTCAGCTCGAGCATTTGTCGGGTGCGCTTGAGGTCTTCGCTGGACAGGTCATAGACGATGTGCGCCTGCCCCAGATCGCTGTAGGCCCGGGCAACATCGGCGGCCAGGGTCAGTTGCGCAGCCTGCTGGTCGACTTCGGCAGCGCGGGCCTGGCCGAGGGCCGCTTCCCAGGCATCGCGCTGACCGCCCCACAGGTCGAAGTTGTAATTGAAACTGGTGCTGATGTTACGCACGGTGGCGTACGCGTCACCCTGCCCGCGCGGGTCCTGGTCCCGGGCCAGCCGCGAGCGACTGACACCGGCGCTGGCATCCAGGGTCGGCATTCGCTCGGCGTCGGCGGCGTAGGCCGCAGCGCTGGCCTGATGGGCACGGGCGTCGGCGATCTGCATGTCCGGGCTGTCACGCAGGGCCTCGCGGATCAGGCCGTCGAGTTGCGGGTCGCCGAGGCTTTTCCACCAGTCGCTTTTCGGCCAGGCGGCTGGCGACAGGGTCACGCCGCCAAGGGATTGCCCGGCCTTGAGGCTCTTCGCATCGAGGTTGACGCCTTCGGTTTTCAGGCCGCTGTAACTGGCGCAACCGGCCAGGGTCATGGCCAACAACACCAGGCTCAGGCCGGTACGCAAGGGGTTACTGCTCATTTGTCACCTACCCGCAGCAGGGTGATCGCGTCACCGGCTGCCACCAGAATTTTCTTCAGGATCAGCTCCAGGGTTTTCAATTCTTCTGGAGTGATTGCACCGGTCAGTTCATTCATGGCTTCGGCGCCGATGTGCGGCAACAGCCCGGCGAGCTTCTGCCCTTCTTCCGTGAGTACAAGCTGCACCTGACGGCGATCCGCCTCGCAGCGTTGGCGAGCGAGGAAACCCTTCTGTTCCAGACGATCGAGCATGCGCGTCATCGAGCCGCTGTCCAGGGACAGGTGGCGGCACAACTCGCCCGGCGAATCGACGCCGAACTGGGCCATGATGATCAACACCTTGAACTGCGCGGCGGTGATGCCGTGGGGTTCCATGTGAGTGTCGATGATCCGGTCCTTGAGCAGCGCGGCACGTCCGAGCAGCAGGCCGAGATGGCAATTGTGGAAATCGTCTGGAGAGAAATGCTTCATCTGACCACCCGTTAGCTGCCTAGGCAGTGAATGTATGTCGAGATGTTACTGCCTAGGCAGCGAATGTCAACGAAATAGTTAGCAGGCTTGGTAAGTAGTTGATCAATGGCGTCGGATAATGCAAAAAGATCGCAGCCTTCGGCAGCTCTTATCAAACAAAAAATAACCCATTGTTTTTGCTCTAAAAATTATCCAGCCATCACCAACTGCATGCCCAGCTTGCGCGCCTTGTGTTCCAAGGCGCGTAACTGTCGGCTGCGGCTTTTCGC
>NZ_JAHBDJ010000010.1:0-127282 GCF_019956375.1 Pseudomonas sp. GL-R-19
GCGAAAAGCCGCAGCCGACAGTTACGCGCCTTGGAACACAAGGCGCGCAAGCTGGGCATGCAGTTGGTGATGGCTGGATAATTTTTAGAGCAAAAACAATGGGTTATTTTTTGTTTGATAAGAGCTGCCGCAGGCTGCGATCTTTTGAGCATCCCGCCAAACGATCAGAACAGGTACGATACCCGTTATCTTTTTCCAGTCCTGTTTTCGGAGTTGCCCATGAGCGCCGTCAATCGCGCAGCGGTGGAAGCCGTCCTTCGCCAATACACCGACCCATACCTGAACCAGGACCCGGTCAGCGCCGGGTGCGTGCGCAACATCGACATCCAGGGTGACCGCGTCAGCGTTCAGCTGGAATTGGGATACGCCGCCGGCCTGTTCAAGAGTGGTTGGGCACAAATGCTGGAAATGGCTATTCAGGGGCTGGATGGCGTAGCCAGTGCCAAGGTCGACATCACCAGCGTGATTGCTGCACACAAGGCCCAGGCACAGATTCCGGGCCTGGCGAACGTTAAAAACGTGGTGGCCGTGGCGTCTGGCAAGGGCGGCGTGGGCAAATCCACCACGGCGGCCAACCTGGCCCTGGCCCTGGCCCGCGAAGGCGCCAAGGTCGGGATTCTCGATGCAGACATCTACGGACCGAGCCAAGGCATCATGTTCGGCATCCCTGAGCGCACCCGCCCTGAAGTCAAGGATCAGAAGTGGTTCGTGCCGCTCAAGTCCCATGGCGTCGAAGTGATGTCCATGGCGTTCCTCACCGATGACAACACACCGATGGTCTGGCGTGGTCCGATGGTCTCCGGCGCCTTGTTGCAATTGGTGACCCAGACTGCCTGGGGCGACCTGGACTACCTGGTCATCGACATGCCGCCAGGCACCGGTGACATCCAGCTGACCCTGGCGCAGAAAGTGCCTGTGGCCGGTGCGGTCATCGTGACCACTCCGCAGGACCTGGCATTGCTGGACGCGCGCAAGGGCGTGGAAATGTTCCGCAAGGTCAACATTCCGGTGCTGGGCGTGGTGGAAAACATGGCCGTGCACATCTGCTCCAATTGCGGACATGCCGAACATCTGTTCGGTGAGGGCGGTGGCGTGAAACTGGCCAACCAGTATGGCGTCGAACTGCTGGCCTCGTTGCCGCTGTCGATGGTCATCCGCGAACAGGCCGATGGCGGCAAGCCAACGGTGATCGCCGAGCCTGACAGCCAGATCGCCATGGTCTACCAGGAACTGGCCCGCCATGTCGGTGCGCGGATCGTATTGCAGGAAGCGTTGACGCCGGCGATGCCGAACATCAGCGTCAGCGACGACTAATAAGCTGAAATACGAATCCCTGTAGGAGCGAGCCTGCTCGCGATGGTGTATCAGTCGACACCGCGACGCCTGACACACCTTCGCGAGCAGGCTCGCTCCTACAGTTGTTCTTTGTCGCGTCTTAGATCCGTAACCCGCCATCCATCTCCAGAATCCGACCGGTGTAATAGTCGTTCTCGAAGATGTACGCCGCCGAATGGGCGATTTCCTCAGGCTTGCCCATACGCTTGAGCGGGATCCCGGCGGTCATTTTTTCCAGCGCTTCAGGCTTCATGCCCAGAGTCATTTCGGTTTCGATGAAGCCCGGTGCAATCCCGGCGACGCGAATGCCGTAGCGCGCCAGTTCCTTGGCCCAGGTCACAGTCGCCGCAGCGACACCGGCCTTGGCTGCCGAGTAGTTGGTCTGACCGACGTTGCCTGCGCGGGAAATCGACGAGATATTGATGATCGCGCCGCTGTTGTTCAGCTCGACCATTTTCGCCGCGACTTCACGGGTGCACAGGAACACGCCGGTCAGGTTGACGTCGATGACCGCCTGCCACTGGGCCAGGCTCATTTTGGTCATTTCGCCATCCTTGACCTTGAGCAACAGGCCGTCGCGCAGGATCCCGGCGTTGTTGATCAAACCATGAATCGCGCCGAAGTCTTCAGCGACCTGGGCAACCATGTGGGTCACTTGCTCTTCGTTGGCCACGTTGCACAGGTAGGCGCGGGCCTCGACACCTTGCGCCTTGCAGGCCGCGACGGCATCGTCGAGTTTTTCCTGATTGAGGTCGACCAGCGCGAGTTTCGCGCCAAGGCCTGCGAAATACTCGGCCATGGAACGGCCCAAACCCTGGCAACCGCCCGTGATAATGATTACTTTGTCAGTGAGTTGCATTCGCATGCCCCCGGTAGCAGATCTGAGTGGTTTCCTTGTAGAGAGCCTCTCGATCTGCGCCTGACGTGGCCCGGCTGCACATGAGAACTGCCCCGATGGCGTGCTGGGACTTTCACCAGCAGCTCGTCCGTTTTTATGACGGATTCTATTTAAGGAGTCATAAATTGAGCGTTGAAGCGGCTAAGCATGCACGAGAATTGCTCCTCAAGGAATACCGTGGGGTGCTCTCGACGCACTCCAAATCGATGCCCGGTTTTCCATTCGGCTCCGTGGTCCCGTACTGCCTGGACGAGCAGGGCCGGCCGCTGATCCTGATCAGCCGCATCGCCCAGCACACTCACAATTTGCAGAAAGACCCGAAATGTTCGCTGTTCGTGGGCGAGCGTGGGGCTGAAGATGTCCAGGCCGTTGGTCGGCTGACTTACCTGGCTGAGGCACAGCAGCTCGAAGACGAAGCCGCCATTGAAGCCGCCTCCGAGCGTTACTACCGCTACTTCCCCGAGTCGCAGGGCTATCACAAGGCCCACGATTTCGACTTCTGGGTGCTCAAGCCAGTGCGCCACCGTTACATCGGCGGTTTTGGCGCGATTCATTGGGTCAACGACCTGACCCTGGCCAACCCGTTCGCCGGCAAGGCCGAAGTGAGCATGGTCGAGCACATGAACGCCGATCACGCCAAGGCCATCGCCCATTACGTCGAGCTGGCCGGACTGCCGAAAAACGTACCGGCGCAAATGGCCGGTATCGATAGCGAAGGCATGCACCTGCGTATCGGTCAAAGCCTGTACTGGTTGCCGTTTCAAGCGCCTTGTAATACGCCGACACAAGTTCGCGAGGCCTTGGTTTCTCTGGCCCACGCCGGGCATTGGCCGAAAAATGAAGTGGCCGATGCTTGAATTCACGAAACGGCGACGTCATTTAAGGTGAACTGGCAAGGCATTCTTGCGTTGAGGAACCATTTGATGCGCCCTTTTTTGTTGCTCTTTCTGCTGTTCCCGGTGTTGGAGCTGTTCGTATTCGTCAAGGTGGCAGGGTCTATCGGGTTTTTCCCGGCCCTGCTGCTGATCATTCTCGGCTCGATGTTCGGCGTGTTCGTGCTGCGCGTCGCCGGCCTGGCCACGGCCCTGCGTGCCCGTGAAAGCCTGAACCGCGGCGAGCTGCCGGCCCAGACCATGCTCGAAGGCCTGATGCTGGCATTGGCCGGTGGCCTGCTGATTCTTCCCGGTTTCATCAGCGATGCGATCGGCCTGTTCATGCTGCTGCCGTTCAGTCGTCGCCTGCTGGCCAATAAAATGCGCCAGCGCGCCGAAGAGCAGGCGATGCGTCAGCGAGCGTTTGCCGACGACCTCCAGGCCCGTGGCGGCCCGGTGCCTCGCGAGCCGCTGGGTCGTGAACCCAACGTGATCGAAGGCGAGTTCGAACACCGCGATACCAAGTAATACGCACATCGACACGGCACCTTCGGGTGCCGTGTTCGTTTGCGGGGGCAGCGAACTGAAATTTTTTCGATCCCCGCCCTTGTAATAAGCTTATGCGCCCTTATGTAACGGTCACCGCAAGGTTTCTGGCGAACACGCCAGACAGACTTCCGCGGTTCGTTGACGAACCGCACCCGGCACCGCCGGACTTTGTTAAACCCGCCGGGACTACACCGGCCGATGAAAACCACAATTAGGAGAGATCGACAATGAAGCTTCGTCCTCTGCATGACCGCGTCGTCATCCGTCGCAGCGAAGAAGAAAAGAAAACCGCTGGCGGTATCGTCCTGCCAGGTTCGGCTGCTGAAAAAGCCAACAGCGGCGAAATCCTCGCTGTCGGCACCGGCCGCGTACTGGAAAACGGTGAAGTGCGTGCACTGTCCGTGAAAGTGGGCGACAAGGTTGTGTTCGGTCCTTACTCCGGCAGCAACACTGTGAAAGTCGACGGCGAAGACCTGCTGGTAATGAGCGAGAACGAAATCCTCGCTGTTATCGAAGGCTGATACCCCCGTCCATTTTCCGCTACTACAAAGTATTTAAGGAATATCGATCATGGCTGCTAAAGAAGTTCTGTTTGGCGATTCCGCCCGCAAGAAAATGCTCAAAGGCGTCAACGTCCTGGCTGACGCGGTAAAAGCGACCCTGGGCCCGAAAGGCCGTAACGTGATCATCGAGAAGAGCTTCGGCGCTCCGACCATCACCAAGGACGGCGTTTCCGTCGCCAAAGAAATCGAACTGGATGACCGTTTCGAAAACATGGGCGCGCAGCTGGTCAAAGACGTTGCCTCCCGTGCCAACGATGACGCTGGTGACGGTACTACCACCGCTACCGTCCTGGCTCAATCGATCGTCAACGAAGGCCTGAAAGCCGTCGCTGCCGGCATGAACCCGATGGATCTGAAGCGCGGCATCGACAAGGCGACCATCGCCATCGTCAAAGAGCTGAAAAACCTGTCCAAGCCATGCGCTGACACCAAGGCTATCGCTCAGGTAGGTACCATCTCCGCCAACTCCGACAACTCCATCGGCGACATCATTGCCGAAGCCATGGAAAAGGTCGGTAAAGAAGGCGTGATCACCGTTGAAGAAGGCACTGGCCTGGAAAACGAACTGTCGGTTGTAGAAGGCATGCAGTTCGACCGTGGCTACCTGTCCCCGTACTTCGTCAACAAGCCGGAAACCATGGTTGCCGAGCTGGACAACCCGCTGGTTCTGCTGGTCGACAAAAAGATCTCGAACATCCGCGAAATGCTGCCAGTGCTGGAAGCCGTTGCCAAAGCTGGCCGTCCACTGCTGATCGTTTCCGAAGACGTTGAAGGCGAAGCCCTGGCGACTCTGGTCGTGAACAACATGCGTGGCATCGTTAAAGTCGCAGCCGTCAAGGCTCCAGGCTTCGGCGACCGTCGCAAGGCCATGCTGCAGGACATCGCCGTTCTGACCGGCGGTACCGTTATCTCCGAAGAGATCGGCCTGAGCCTGGAAAGCGCCACCCTGGAAAACCTGGGCAGCGCCAAGCGTGTGACCATCTCCAAGGAAAACACCATCATCGTTGACGGTGCTGGCGTAGCAGGCGACATCGAGTCCCGCATTGCTCAGATCCGTGCTCAGGTTGCCGAAACTTCCTCGGACTACGACCGTGAAAAACTGCAAGAGCGTCTGGCCAAGCTGTCCGGCGGCGTTGCAGTGATCAAGGTTGGCGCTGGTTCCGAAGTAGAAATGAAAGAGAAGAAAGCCCGCGTTGAAGACGCCCTGCACGCAACCCGTGCAGCCGTTGAAGAAGGCGTGGTACCTGGCGGTGGCGTTGCGCTGATCCGTGCTCTGGAAGCAATCCTCGACCTGAAAGGCGACAACGCCGACCAGGACGTGGGTATCGCCGTTCTGCGTCGTGCCATCGAAGCACCGCTGCGTCAGATCGCTGCCAACAGCGGTGACGAGCCAAGCGTTGTGGTCAATGAAGTCAAGAACGGCAAAGGTAACTTCGGTTACAACGCTGCGACTGGCGAATACGGCGACATGATCGAAATGGGTATCCTGGATCCGACCAAGGTCACCCGTTCCGCGCTGCAAGCTGCATCGTCGATCGGCGGTCTGATCCTGACCACCGAAGCTGCTGTTGCTGATGCACCGAAGAAAGACGGCGGTGCTGGCGGCGGTATGCCAGACATGGGCGGTATGGGCGGCATGGGCGGCATGATGTAAGCCAGCCTTACCCCTGTACGAAAAAACCCCGCCTGCGAAAGCAGGCGGGGTTTTTTATGGCCCGGATTCCGATGGTCACATCGATCTATTGTGGGAGCGAGCCTGCTCGCGAAAGCAATGTGTCAGTCAACATCATCGTTGAATGTTGAGCTGCTTCGCGAGCAGGCTCGCTCCCACATTATTTGATTTGTGCTTCAGACGGCTACAGGTTCTGCAGTGGTCCCGCGTTCAGTCCTCAAAGCCGGTCGATACAGAACGTAGTAATACGATCCCAGACAAATCAGCCAACAGAACACCGCCGTCCACACGTTGTGCGAGAAGAAGTGCGCACCCTGCATCATTCGTCCGATGGAGAACACCGAGCCGAGGGCGAAGGCGAAGACAAACGCTGCGCGAGCCATGCGCGGGCGACGGTCACGCAATACGAAAAACAGGGCAAACAGGGTGAAACCGGTGGCCGCATGGCCGCCGGGCCAGCAACGTCCCGGTTTTTCGGTGTGCGGGCGATGGCTCAACAGTTCGCTGTACGTCTCGTGACCGCCGAATTGCTCTAGGCTCCAGGGGCATTGCACCGCGGTCACCGCTTTCATGGGCGTGACAAAGGAAGTCGCCAGGCCCAGGGACAGCACCAGGCAACCCAGTTCGCGCTTGTACGGCTTGAGTTTTGCCATGAAAAACGAAGCGATATAGCCGAGGACGGCGAACACCGAAAATGCAATGACGACCTGCTTGGCGCGGGTATGCAGGATGTTTTCCAGGAAGTAACTGTGCCGTCCGATGAAGTCTCCCGCGACCGGGTCGTAGAACAGCTTGGCAAGGTCCATGTCCAGTGAGGTCAGTTCGAGCAACACCAGAACGATCGCCGCAACGGCGGGAACCCCCAGGCACACCCGGAAGTTGAGCGGGCGAGGGGCAGGGCGGACAGCGGTTGATGACATGGTGGATCCTGAACAAAGGAACAAGCCCCGGGGCATCAGCCCGGGGCGATTCGGTTAACGTTCGCCGACTTGACCGGCACCCTCCTTGGGCGCCTTCCAGCCAAGCAGCTGTTGCTTGAAGCCATAACTGGCGGTTTGGTAATAGGTGATTGCGCGGGTAATCAGCGGGTCATCGGCGCTGGACCGGGACTCGCGGCTTTCGGTCAGTGCGTCATCGTGACGACGCAATCCCTGGCGAGGGCTCAAAATCGCCAGGTCCTTGCCGTCGAACAACCCCAGGTGCTGGTAGTTACCGACCACCACTCGTGGCGGCAGCGGGTTGTCCTGCAACAGGTTACGGCCAAAGAACGTCGACTCATAATCCAGATTGAGCAAGCCCAGCAACGTCGGCGCCAGATCGATCTGGCTGGCCAATTGCGCAGTTTCCCGAGCTTCGATCAACTTGGGCGCATAGATGAACAGCGGAATCTGATAGTTGGCGATGGGCAGGTCTTCCTTACCGGCGCTGCCTGCGGTGTGGTCGGCGACAAAGACGAAGATTGTATTGTCAAACCAGGGCTTTTGACGCGCCTGATCGAGAAACTGACCAATGGCGTAGTCGGTGTATTTCACCGCGCCGTCACGGCCGTTGCCGGACTTGATGTCGATGCGGTTGTCCGGATAGGTGTAAGGGCGGTGGTTGGACGTCGTCATCAGTTGCAGCAGGAATGGTTGCTGCCTGGCATAGTCGGCATCGGCCAGTTTCAGTGTCTGGTTGTAGAGATCCTCGTCTGCCATGCCCCAGGCATTCTTGAAGTGAATCTCCGACTCCTTGACGCTGCTCTGGTCCACGATGCGGTAGCCATTGCCGCTGAAGAACGCATTCATGTTGTCGAAGTAACCGCGACCGCCATAGACGAACACACTGTCGTAGCCCACGGCATTGAGTTGCTGGCCAAGGCTGGCAAAGCCGCTTTCGCGCCCCACGCGCTTGACGATCGAGCGACCGGGTGTCGGCGGAATCGCCAGGGTGATGGCTTCCAGGCCGCGATCGGTGCGGGTGCCGGTGGCGTAGAAATTATTGAAGTACAGGCTCTGCTTGCGCAGGGCATCAAGGTTGGGTGTCAGGTTGCGGGTATCGCCGTTGCTGCCCATGTACTTGGCGCTGAAGCTTTCAATGGTAACCAGTACAATGTTGGGCTTGCGCGGTGCGCCCGGGTTATCGATCTGCCGGCGAATGTCCTGCGGGTCCTCACCCACGAAGCGGGCATTGGGTTCTGCCAGTTCGGCGTGAATCTGTTGGGCAACCACGGCCGATGGCAGCGTGCTGTAGAATTGCGGGTAGTCCAGTTCGTTGTTACGGAACGCGGCGAAGAATTGGTAGGGGCCATTGCTCGCCAGTTCGTTCTGATAAGCGTTGCCGCCCTGGGCGCGCGGAGCGTCCTGGCTGAGCAGTTGCATGCTCAGGCCGGCGACGATCAACAAACCGAGTGCATTGAGCAAGCGACCACGTAGCGGCGGCAACGGCGCATCGAGTGCAACAGTGAACGCTTTACGTAATGCAAGACTCAGGACCACGGCCAGCACGGCGAGGATGCTCAGCAGCGTGCCGATCGGGTATGACTCCAGCAGGTTGTTCAATACTTCGTCGGAATACACCAGATAGTCGACGGCGATGAAATTGAAGCGAACGCCGAATTCATCCCAGAACAGCCACTCGGCCACCGAGGTGAACAGCATCGCGAACAGACTGACCGTCAGCAGACCTTGAAGAAACCAGCGGTGCCCACGACTGCGCCACAAGACCGGTGGGCACAGCAATAGGTAGAGGCCCATGGGCAATGCTGCGTAGGCAATGAAACCCATGTCGTACAGCAGGCCGATGCCGAACACCGACAGGAAGCCGCTTCCGGCCTCATCCAGATGAGTGAGAAGCAGGACTGTTCGAGTCAGAAAAAAAATCACCAGCCAGGAGCCAGTCACCAGTAGCAAAAAGCGCATGGGTGCCGTCTTCAAATAGTCCATTTTTTGCATTCCTTTTTATCAACCGCATGAAAGTCTCGGCTGACCACTGTAGTCAGCGCGTGAATCGATAGTGAAAAACTTGTCAATCATACCTATCAGTTGATCGAATTGATTCACCCATGGCCTTCCCCTAGCCGTGGGCCACACTTGGCCTTAAGCTGCGCGGGCCATGACGGCCGTTACTGTGGACGGAGAGATACCCATGCGAATTCTATTGGTTGAAGACAACCGCGATATCCTGGCCAACCTGGCCGATTACCTGGGGCTCAAAGGCTATACCGTGGATTGCGCGCAGGACGGTCTTTCGGGTCTGCATCTGGCGGCCACCGAGCATTACGATTTGATCGTGCTCGATATCATGCTACCCGGCATCGATGGCTACACCCTGTGCAAGCGTCTGCGCGAAGATGCCCGACGCGATACGCCGGTGATCATGCTCACGGCCCGCGATCAACTGGATGACCGTCTGCAAGGCTTCAAATCCGGCGCCGATGACTACCTGATCAAACCGTTCGCCCTGTCTGAGCTGGCGGCGCGTATCGAAGCGGTCATGCGCCGTACCCAGGGCGGCGGACGGCGGACCTTGCAGGTCGGCGACCTGAGCTACGACCTCGACACCCTGGAAGTCACTCGCGAAGGCCGCTTGCTGAAACTCAACCCGGTCGGCCTGAAGCTGCTGGCCGTGTTGATGCAGAAAAGCCCGCATGTATTGCGCCGTGAAATTCTTGAAGAAGCGCTCTGGGGCGACGACTGCCCGGACAGCGACAGCCTGCGCAGCCATGTCCACCAACTGCGCCAGGTGATCGACAAGCCGTTCGCCAAGCCATTGCTGCAAACCGTGCACGGTGTGGGGTATCGCTTGGCCGAGGGGCGTGATGGAGTTTAAGCAGAGCCTTTCTCAACGCATCATCATTGCCTTTGCGCTGATGAGCGCACTGGTGGCGGGTGCCTTTGCCATGGGCATTGTGGCGACCGTGCACCTGGTGGAAGAAAAACTGATTTCGGCAGGTCTGGGTGGCGACTTGCAGCGCCTGTTGCTGATGGACAATGTCACGGACTGGCGCCATCGTCCCGAACCGGACCAATTGTTCTACTTCAGCAGCGGGCCAGGCGATTTCAGATTGCCCAAGGATTTGCGGCACCTGGAGCCGGGTTTCCATGAAGTGTTCCGTGAAAACCTGTCGTACCACGCCATGGTCGAAATCGTCGACGGCCGACGTTACGTGCTGTTGCAGGACCAGAGCGACTTCGAAGAGCGTGAGCGGGTGCTGTTTGCCGTGGTGCTGGTGGGTTTCGTCCTGAGCCTGGCGCTGGCGGTATTTCTCGGCTGGGTCCTGGCCCGCAAGGTCATGGCGCCGGTGGTGCGGTTGGCCCGCCAGGTACGCCATCGTGATCAACTGCTCGGTTTGGCTCCTCCGTTGGCTCCGGACTATGCCGCTGACGAAGTGGGCGAACTGGCCGTGGCCTTCGACGCCACCCTCGGGCGCTTGCGTCAGGCCTTGACCCGCGAGCGGTTGTTCACCAGCGACGTTAGCCACGAATTGCGTACGCCCCTGATGGTATTGGCCAGTTCCTGCGAGTTGTTGCTGGAAAACCCCGGTATCGATCAGCGCGGCCGCGCTCAGGTCGAGCGCATTGCCCGGGCGTGCGAAGAAATGCGTGAGCTGGTGCAAACCTTCCTGATGCTGGCCCGTGCCCAACGCGAAGACGCCAGCATGTCGCCGCAGCAGTCCCTTAGCCAGGTGGCCGATGGCCTGCTCGGTCTGTGGCGCGAGCCCATTGAAAGCAAGGGGTTGAAGCTGATCTTCGAACCGGGCAACCCCGAGGCCAAGGGCTACAACGCGACGTTCTTGCACGCGGTGATGGGTAACTTGCTGCGCAATGCCTTGCATTACACCGAGCAGGGCTTCATCCGCCTGACCCTGACGGCTACGGGCTTTCTGGTCGAAGACAGTGGCGTGGGCATTCCCGAGGAAAAACGCGAGGCGATGTTCGAACCGTTCGTTCGGGGCGACGAAAAACGCGGGGAAGGCTTGGGCCTGGGGCTTTCACTGGTGCAGCGGATCTGTGAAAACCAGGGCTGGAGCGTCAGCCTGACAACCATGGAACCTAGTGGCTGCCGTTTTCAGGTGGAGTTGTCCTGAATTTGATCAGTTGAGTCGGGCGTTCAGCAAACGCTACCTGTTCTGTAAAGTCCTGTAACATTTTTGGGTTTTCCGTGACAATTTTTTCACAAGTGGATCACCTGTCGCCGACAGCCCAAAACCTAAGGTAGTTGCTATCAGAAGTTCAGGAGACCTGATGATGGACGGCCCGGTCAAACTCGATTTTTCCGAAAAGTACGACGCTCAGCACGCGCAACGCTATTTGCGCAAACATCAGGAGGGTCTCGGCCGTCGACTGTCCCATTGGCGTGACGAACAACTGGCGCGCAAGGCGCTGGCCCTGGCTGGCGAGCCTGGCCTGGTCCTCGATTTGCCGTGCGGTGCAGGGCGTTTCTGGCCCTTGCTGGCGGAAAAATCCAACCGCGTGATCGTCGGTGCCGATAACTCGGAGTCCATGCTGAAGATCGCAACCCGGGCGCAACCTGCCGACGTGGTGAAACGGGTACAACCCTTGCACACGTCTGCATTCGACATCGCTTTGCCGGACAACTCCGTCGACAGCATTTTTTGCATGCGCTTGCTCCACCACATCGGTGAAGCCGAGCATCGCATGGCCATTTTGCGCGAATTCGAGCGAGTTTCCCGTGACAGCGTGATCCTTTCGCTGTGGGTCGATGGCAACTTCAAGGCCTGGAAACGCAAGCGTTCGGAGAAAACCCGTGGGCAGGAAGGTTACCAAAACCGGTTTGTGTTACCGGTCGCTACCGTAGAAAAGGAATTTGAGCAGGCGGGGTTCCGCATCCAGGAACAACTGGACTTTTTGCCGCTCTATGCGATGTGGCGAGTTTACGTATTACGCAAGAGGTAACAGGATGGCAGTGCAGTATGCAGCAGAAACGGAAGTCGCTCCCCAGGACCGCTTCGATTACTTTTGGAATCAGCGCGGTGAATGGGTGGAAGAACCCAACGTCCGTCGCGGCGGGGAAAGCGGTGTTCAACGGGTGATGGGCAGTGATGGTCAACTGCTCTACGTCAAGCGTCAGACCGGGCATATCCATCGTAGCCTGCAGCACCCCTTCGGGCGGCCTACGGTAATGCGTGAGCATGCTGCGCTCATCGGAATGACCGAGCTTGGCGTACGGGTTCCGCAAATCGTTTTCTGTGGCGCACAACGCGATCCTGTACACAAGTGGCGTGCCTTGCTGATCACCAGGTCGCTGGACGGCTACGAGGAAATCGATCGCTGGTATGCCGGTGGCGGTCGCGAGCGTCATGGTGATGCCATAAATGAGCGAGTGCTCAAGGACCTGGCTGAAAATCTGGCTCGCATGCACAAGGGCCGTTGGCAGCACGGTTGCCTTTACGACAAGCACGTATTCGTTCGCGTGACCGGTGAGGGCGAGTCGGCCAAGGTCGAAGTGGCCCTGATCGATCTGGAGAAATGCCGACGGCGTTTGACCGCCTATCGCGCAGCTGTCCATGACATGAAGCAGTTGCGTCGCCACTCGTCGTTCAGCGCGGCAGACTGGAAAAAGCTCGTCTATTTTTATGAGACGGCGTTTGGCAGCGCTATCAAGGGTTTATAGCGATGAAACTCGAAATTGCACGAGGTTTGTTTTTGGTAGGAGCCTTGGCAGTTGCATCAATCGCGATGGCAACCTGGGAGCAACCGCGCGCCCAGGTTCTCAGCTCGATAAACGCAGAAGAACATTGTCCATTACCACGGGTTGCGAAGGCGCCCGTGGCCACTCGACCCGATCATGATCTGTTGTTGTTCATGTTCGGACTTTCTCAAGGATTGAGGTCGCAAAATTGAACCGATTGAAGCCCAAATGAAAGGCCTCGCTGATGCGAGGCCTTTTTTTTGCGTGCAGTGTAGGAGCGAGCTTGCTCGCGATGGTCGTTAACGATAGCGCGTATTTACTGGCCAAACGCGGCGCTCATGAGTCCATCGCGAGCAAGCTCGCTCCTACAAGTTCATTTGTGTCAGCGCTTATCCGGTTTGGCCAGCAACGTGTAGATGCAGGGCAACACAAACAGGGTGAACAGCGTGCCGATCGACATGCCCGTTGCGATGACCGTACCGATGTCGAACCGGCTGACCGCGCCGGCACCGGTGGCGATGATCAATGGCACCATGCCGAACACCATTGCCGCGGTGGTCATCAAGACCGGACGCAGCCGGATGGCCGCCGCTTCCTCTACCGCTTCCCTGGCCGTCAGGACCTTGTCCTTGCGTAGCTGGTTGGCGAACTGGACGATCAGAATGCCGTGCTTGCTGATCAGCCCGATCAACGTCACCAACCCGACCTGGGTGTAGATGTTTATGCTCGACCAACCCAGGAACAGCGGAATCAATGCGCCGCAGATGGACAGGGGCACGGTGACCAGGATCACCAGCGGGTCGCGGAAGCTTTCGAACTGGGCCGCCAGTACCAGGAAAATGATTGCCAGTGCCAGGGCAAAGGTGACCCATAGGGCACTGCCTTCCTGAACGTACTGCCTCGATGCGCTGGCGTAGTCGAAGGCAAAGCCGGCGGGCGCCTCTTCCCGGGCGATCTGGCGCACGAGGTCGATGGCTTCCCCCATGCTCACCAGCGGTACTCCGGACAGGGTGGCTGAGTTGAGTTGCTGGAACTGGTTCAGTTGTCGCGGTCGAGCACGGTCGGAGACGGTGATCAGGGTCGACAACGCCAACAGCTCGCCCTTGGCGTTTTTCACGTAGTAATTGTTCAGCCAGTCTGGATTGTCGCGGAACGGCCGCTCGACCTGGGCAATGACCTTATAGCTGCGACCTTCAATGGTGAATCGGTTGATCTCGGCTTCACCCAGCAGAGTCGCCAGGGTTCCCCCCAGATCCTGCATGGAAACCCCCATCTGTGCAGCCTTGGCACGGTCGATATCCACCACCACTTCCGGTTTGTCGAAAGCCAGGTCAACGTGGACAAACGCAAACTTGCCGGATTCCTTCGCACGTTTTTGTACGCGGTCGGCCACCTGCAGCAGCAATTCGTAATCGTTGGCGGCGTTGATGACGAACTGGAACGGCAAGCCTTCGCCGGTGCCCGGCAGTGATGGCAGGTTGAAGCCGAAAATCTGCAGCCCCGGGATCTTTTCCAGTTTGGCCTGTACCTTGGGCAGGATCGCCATTTGCGTGCGACTGCGCTCGCCCCATGGCTTGAGCAGGAAACCGCCGATGCCCGATTGCACGCCGTTGAAACCGTTGATCTGGAATGACGAGTAGTACTCGGGAAACGCCTTGAAGATCGAGACGAACTCGTTGGTGTAGGCGTTCAGGTAGTCGAGGTTGGTCGGTTGCGGGGCGTTGGCAATCATGAAAATGACGCCCTGGTCCTCATCCGGCGCCAGTTCCGATTTGGTGAATTTGAGAAAGACCGGAATCAGGCACAACACGATTACAGCGAACACCAATACCACCGGCCGGGTGTTGAGGGTGCCGTGAAGCAGGCTCTGGTAGCGGCGCTTGAGGTTTTCGAAAATCATGTCCAGGCGATGGGCCAGGCCACTGGGATTCTCGTCGTGACGCAGAAGGTACGCACACATCATCGGCGACAGGGTCAGGGCGACGATACCGGAGATCACCACCGCGCCGGCCAGGGTCAGGGCGAACTCCTTGAACAGCGCACCGGTCAGGCCGGTCAGGAAACCGATCGGTGCGTACACCGCCGCCAGGGTGATGGTCATCGAGACCACCGGCATGGCGATTTCCCGGGCGCCTTCGATGGCGGCATCCAGCGGTGTCTTGCCTTCCTCGATGTGGCGATGAATGTTTTCCACCACGACGATGGCGTCATCCACTACCAAACCGATGGCCAATACCATCGCCAGCAGGGTGAGCAAGTTGATGGAGTACCCCATCATCTGCATGAAGAACATGACGCCGATCATCGACAGCGGGATGGTCACCACCGGGATCACCACCGAACGCAGGGCGCCGAGGAACAGGAACACCACCACGATCACGATCAGCACCGCTTCGAACAGGGTTTTCACCACTTCGTCGATCGAGGCCTGGATGAACAGAGTGGCGTCGTAGGCGATCTCACCCTTGAGGTTCGGCGGTAGCTGGGCCTCAAGGTCCGGCATGATCTTGCGCACTTCCTTGATCACCTCCAGCGGGTTGGCACCGGGTGTCGCCTTGATGCCGATGTACACCGAAGGGGTGCCGCCAAACGAGCTGATGGTGTCGTAGTTTTCCGCGCCCATTTCCACACGGGCCACATCGCGCAGCAACACACGGCTGTCGCCATCGACCTTGAGCGCAATCGCCCCGAAGGCTTCGGCGGACTTGAGTTCAGTATTGGCGTTGATGCTGGTGACCACGTATTCGCCTTTCACCTCGCCGGCGGCCGAAAGGAAGTTGTACTGGCGCACTGCGTTGGTCACATCGCTGGCGCTGAGGCCAAAACCAGAGAGCTTCACCGGGTCCAGCCACAGGCGCATGGCAAAGACCTGGTTGCCGAGGATCTCGGCTTCGGCCATGCCGGGCAAGGTCGCCAGTTTCGGCTGGATCACCCGCGACAGGTAATCGGTAATCTGCGGGTTGCTCAATTCCTTGCTGAAAAAGCTCATGTACATCAGCACTGACGCATCGGCAGATTGTTTGCTCAGCACCGGGTCTTCAGCGTCCTGGGGCAGCTGGCTCTTGACCTCGTTGGCCTTGGCCAGCAGTTCGGTAAACAGACGGTCGCTGTTGGCGCCGACGCGCGCGTAGATCGAGATCACCGAAAAGTTCTGGCGACTCACCGAGGTCATGTAGTCGATGCCCTCGGCGCTGGCCAGGCTTTGCTGCATCGGTTGGGTGATGTAGCCCTGGATGGTCTCGGCGTTGGCCCCGGGGTAGGCGGTGGTCACCGTGATCAGGGCGTTTTCCATTTGCGGGTACTGGCGCAGGGGCAGCTTGCCCCAGGCCTGGAAGCCCAGCAGCACAATCAGCAGGCTGACCACGGTTGCGAGAACCGGGCGGCGAATGAAGGGATCGGTAAAAGCCATGGGGATTCCTTGATCAGTCCGCGCGTGGCGGGCTGTTCCGCTCGGCCAGGGTCTTGTCGTCGCTGATGGCAATGTGTGCGCCGTTGTCCAGTTTGAGTTGGCCGGCGGTCACTACTTTCTCGCCACTCTGCACGCCTTTGGTGATCATCACTTGCCCATCGCGGTGTTCGCCGGTTTCGACAAAACGCCGTTCGGCGATCAGCACCGGTTGGCCCTTGTCGTCCTTTAACGGGCTGCCATCTTCGGCCTTCTTCGGTACGGCCACATACACCGAGTTGCCGTAGAGCGTGTAGGTAATCGCGCTTTCCGGTACCACGATGCGCGGTTGCGGGTCGGGCAGGAGCACCTGGAGGCTGGCGAACATGCCTGGCATCAACTTGCCATCGGGGTTGGCCAGGGTGGCGCGGACCTGCACGTTACGGGTGCTGTTCTCGACTTTGGGGTTGATTGCACTGATGGTGCCGGGGTACTCCTGGGCGGGGTACGCCGCGACAATGACCTGCACTGGCTGGCCAAGAGCAATCTTCGGCACGGACTGCTCGGGCACGAAAAAGTCGACATACAGGCTACTGAGGTCTTGCAGGGTGGCGATCATGGTGCCGCTGGCCACATAGTCGCCGACGTCCACCTGACGAATGCCGATGGTGCCGCTGAACGGCGCGATGATGCGTTTTTTCTCGAGAGCAGCCTTGAGCTGATTGACCGTGGCCCTGCTCTTTTTCAGGACCGCCGAGAGTCGGTCGAACTCACCTTTGGAAATCGCCTGGCTGCCGACCAGCTGGCTGCCACGGTTGTAGTCCAGCTGGGCCAGCCCAAGGTCGGCCAGGGCGGTTTCGAGCAGGGCACTTTCCACGGCGCTGTCGAGCCGGACGATGGGTTGACCGGCCTTGACCTTTTGCCCTGACTCGAACTGGACATCGATGACGGTGCCATCGGTCTCCAGGCTCAGGTCCACGCCTTGCAATGCCTTGAGCGTGCCAACGCTAGGCAGGCGGGCTTGCCATGGGCGTTCGGTGGCGGTGGCCACGGCAACGCTGATGGCTGGTCTGGGCACAGAGTAGCCTTGAACCATCGTGTAGATCGAGAAGGCTTTGTACGCGGCCAGGGCCAGCACAATCAGTAGTACGACACCCAACATGATCAGCATGCGGCGACGCAGCATATCCAGTTCCTTGGAGAAAATCAGGTGAGACAGCGGAGCACGTTACCGGGAGTGTAGAGGGTAATCCAACTGCCGTTTTTACAGGTTGTGAGGTATTAGAGGGGTGAAAGCCTGAAAAGATTCGTCGCCTTGGGCCACGCCTGCGGGGTGTCCGTCATCCCGATGCAGGCGCGGCCCAAGGCGGCGATCTTTTCTGAATTACGCCATCAGATGCAGATGGTTGTCCCAGAGCCCGGCGGGTAGCTCCAGCGGTTTTGCAACAAGGTTTGTCTGGCGGCAGTCGTAGTAGCGGCAGCGCCCCTGACCCGAGGTCACGACAAAACCATCGGCCACGGCGCCGACTCCGGCACAATCGGGCAGTGGCGCATCCAGGCGTACTTCACCGCTGTCCAGGTCCCAGATGAAAAAGCGGTTGCCCCGCGGTGCGGTCAACGCCACCAGGCGCAAGTCGCTGTGTACCGCGACGCTGGCGGTGTAGTGCCCCATGGCCTGCAACTGGTGCTCGGGCACCGGGAACGCGACGAAAGGCTGACCGGGACGCTTGATCGCCAACAGCTGCGACGGCTCATGGGCCGCGCCCATGAACTGCTGGCTGGCGACAATGGTGCCGTCGCTGGCGATGGCGAGATGGCGCACGCTGTTCATCTGCTGGGCGAGGGTTTCCTTGCTCAGCAGGGTGCCGTCACGTTGCATCAGGACCAGGCTCGGTTCCATGGCGTTGAGGTTCATCTCCACCCGGCTTTCGGCCTCGGTGCGAATCCCGCCGTTGGCCACCACCAGGGTTTCGCCATCGGGCATCCACGACACCTGATGGGGACCGAGGCCGTGGGTGGAAATCTCACCGCTGTGCACCAGCCGTTCGCCTTCGAATTTATACACGCCGAGCAGGCCGCGGCCCGGATCGCTGGTGTCGTTTTCAGTGGCGTACAGCCAGTCACCGCTGTGGTGAATGACCGCGTGTCCGTAGAAGTGCCGGTTCGGCTGTGACACCACGGTTTGCAGGAGCGCGCCGTCGCGCAGGTCGATCAGGTAGCTCTCGGTACCTGGACGACGGGCGACAAACAGCGCGATCGGCAGTGTCGGGTGGTTGATGATGTCGTGGCAACGCTGGCCGACCCGGGTGGCGAACTCCTGGGTGCCATCCAGCCGATAACCGACGGCGTAATGCCGGCCATCGGTATCGTCCCGTGCCGAAAGCAACAACGGACTCCTGTCCTTTTGCTTGAACAGCTTCCAGCCGCCCAGCGTCACTGCACCCAGCAGCAAACTACCTAATGTCAGAACCTGGCGTCGCAGCATGGAACCGGCCCTCATCAGTCACCGTCGTTGGCGTTGAAGCCCAGTTGGATGCCCAATGCCTTGGCCAGATCGGCCTCGTGCAGGCGATGGACAACGTTGAGGCTGTCATACAGCTCGCTGAGTTGCTGGCGGCCGGCCTCGTCATTGAGCATGTCGGTCAGCGAGCGCTGGTTGCCGGCGAACAGTTTCAGCGAGGCGGCATAGGCGGCATCGATCTTGTCGGCCAATGGTTTCTGCTCGCTCGGCAACAGGCTGCGCAGGCCTTTGTTATCCACGCCTTCCCAGACCGTTTTGGCGGCCGCGAGGCTGGCTTCGAGGCTGGCCAGGGACGACTGGCTGCGCCATGCATCGGCCTGGAACGGTTGCGGCACGCCTTTGGTCTGACGGCCCATTGGCGTGCCGAGTTTTTTCTTCAGGGTGTCGATGGCGGTGACTTGCACGCGCAGCAGATCGGCGATCGCTTCATGGGAGTCCGCATAACGCTGGTTCGGGAATTTGCTCATTTGCGCGAGCATGCCGTCGGTGTTGTTCCAGGATTGCAGAATTTCTTCGGCCAGTTGCTTCTGGCGTTCGCCAATCGCGACCAGCAGCGGGCAGTACTTGGCCTTCTGCTGCGCATTGGCCACGTCAGGCTTGCTGTCGAACAGAATGTACTCATAGGCCGAGAGGCCCTGTACCACGACGCTGGACTTGGCCAGTGCGGCGGCATCGATCTGCGGCTGGGCGGTAACCAGTTGCTCGACCTGACGACCGACCAGGTTTTTCTTGTCCGGCCAGAACTGTACTTGCCACGAACGGTTGCCTTCGGCCAATGGCCCGATCAGCAGCGGTTGCAGTTCGGCCCAGGCTTTTTGCGCATGCAGGAAATCGGCACGAGCGGTTTCCAGGGTTTCCTTGCCTTCGCAGTAGGCGAGGGCGCTGACCGCCAATTGACGGTCGGCTTCAACCCAGCGGGTGTAGGTCGGCAGGATCACCGACTTGGCGATGGCCGCCGACGTGACCGCTTGCGGGTCCTGGGGGGAGCAGGCGCCGAGGGCGAGTGCGACAAGGCTGGTGAACAACAATTTGGGACGGAACATGTCGGGCTCCCGCGAGTGGAATGCGTGTTAAAGGGAATTCAGGAACGCCAGCAACGCAGCGCGTTGCTCGGCATTGAAAGACAAAACCTGTTTCTGCGCCGCTGTCGCCTCGCCGCCATGCCAGAGCACGGCTTCGAGCAGGTTGCGGGCGCGGCCGTCGTGCAGGAACCGGGTGTGGCCGCTGACCGCCTGTGTCAGGCCGATACCCCACAATGGCGGGGTACGCCATTGGCGGCCGCTGGCCTGGAATTCGCTACGGTTGTCGGCCAGGCCGTCGCCCATGTCATGCAGCAACAGATCGCTGTACGGGCGAATCACTTGATTGGCCAGTTCAGGTTCGGATGCGTTGGCGGCGGTGGTGTATTTCGGTGTGTGACAGGACTGGCAACCGGCCTGATAAAACAGGGTCTTGCCGGCCAGCACTTCAGGGGCGTTGACGTCACGACGGGCCGGTACGGCGAGGTTACGGCTGTAGAACAGCACCAGGCGCAGGATGTTGTCGCTGACTTCCGGCTCGCCATTGGGGCCGTTGCCACTGGGTGCCTGTTTGCAGGCCGTTTGCGCGTCCGTGCAGTCATCAAGGGGTCTCAGGCTGGTCGTGAGGCCCATATCCCCCGAAAACGCGTGAACATTTTGTTGATTGAGGTTCGGTTGTCCGGCTTTCCAGCCAAATCGTCCCAGAACGGTCTGTTGTCGGGCGTCATCCCAGACCCGGTTCGGGCGTCCGCTGATGCCGTTGTTCGCCTTGGCCTGCGCCTCGGCGTTGGCCAGGATCGCCTCCTCGGGGATCGCTTCGAGCAGGCCCAGGCCAATCATCGGCGGCGCCACGCGGGCCGAGAAACGGGTGTCGGGGTGCATCGGGCCGTAGCCTAGTTGGGTGATGTTCAGGCTTGGTTTACGCAGTTCGACTTCGGTGCCGTCCTTGAAGCGAACCGGCACGGCGGTGTAATCGACCCGCACTTTGCCTTCGGGGACCACGCCGGGTACCGACATGTCCTGGAGCTGACCGCCGTAGACGGGCTCCGGCACCACGCCGAGCCGTTCGATGACCTTGGCATACGCCGGGGCGTCGGGAATCGACAGGCGTACCAGCATCGACACGGCGTTCACATCGTCGGGAGTCGGCGGATGGCCGCGGCCGTCCTTGATGTGGCAGCCCTGGCAGGCATTGGTGTTGAACAGTGGGCCAAGGCCATCGCGAGCGGTCGTCGTCGACGGGGCGATCACCCAGGGGCTGCGGAAGAAACTGTTACCGACGCTGAAATCCACGCGCCGTGACGGTGGCAGATTCGCCGAGGGCATGGAAAACGCGTTCTGATCGGTCTTGCGCACCGTCGCACTGCCGCCGGAGCGGGCTTCACCGGGTTCTGCCCGGGTGAATTTCGGGGCGTCATCGCAGGCACTCAGGCCCAGGGCCAGAAACAGTGCGGACAAGCGAAGAGGCAGCGGGGGCATCAGATATCCTGCAAGACGAGCAAAACAAGGGCGCAAAGTCTAACAGGGGATGGGAATTTGAATAAGAGGAATTATCGTTTGCTTGATATGGGACAGGTAATTTGGCTTACCCATAACCCCCTGTAGGAGCGAGCCTGCTCGCGATTGCAATGTGTCATCCAAAACTGATGTCGACTGACATGGCCCCATCGCGAGCAGGCTCGCTCCTACAGTTGTTTGTGTTATGGCCGACAAAAAAGGCGACCCGAAGGTCGCCTTATTACTCACTCAGCCAGCGTTGATCAGAATTCGTGATCAGCGTTGTCCGGGTTCAGGTCGTTGATGCCCAGTTTGCCTGCAGCGGCTTCGATCGAACCGGTCTGCTTGACCAGCGATGCGATGGCGTCGCGGACGATCTGGTTGCCCGCGGTGTTGCCCGCGGCGATCAACTGGTCGTAGTGCTCCCCCTTGTTGGCGTGGTCGACCATGATCTGGATCTTGGCTTCGGTAGCAGCCAGGTCGTCTTTCAGTGCGGTGTCAGCAGCCGGATCAGCCTTGGCCACCAGGGACGACAGGCTGGCGCCAGTCATTTTGGTGCCGTCGACACGGGTGTATTCGCCCAGGTACACGTTACGAATGCCCTTGGCATCGTAGAAGTGCGAGTTGTGGGTGTTATCGCTGAAGCAATCCTGTTCGTCTTCCGGAGAATTGGCTTCCAGGGAAACCTTCATGCGCTCGCCCGCCAGTTCGCCCAGGGACAGGCTGCCCATGCCGAACAGCATTTTGCGCAGGCCGGTTTCAGCCGGTTCTGCTTCCAGGGTGGCGCGGTAGTTGTCGGCCACGTTCGGCTTCCAGTTACCGACCATTTCTTCCAGGTCGCTGACCAGCAACTGAGTCACGGACTTCAGGTAAGTACGACGACGATCGTTGTGACCGCCAGTGGCGCCTTTGCCTTCCAGGTAGTCCGAAGCCGGACGGTTGCCGGCGCCAGGGCCGGTGCCGTTCAGGTCCTGGCCCCAGAGCAGGAATTCGATGGCGTGGTAGCCGGTGGCAACGTTGGCCTCGGAACCGCCCAGCTCGTTCAGGCTGGCGAGTTTTTCCGGGGTGATGTCTTTGACATCGACCTTGTCTTCGCCGATCTGCACTTGAGTGTTGGCGATGATGTTGGCAGTGGCACCCGGGTTGCCCAGAGCGTGCTCGTAGGATTTGTCGACGTAGTCGATCAGGCCTTCGTCCAGCGGCCAGGAGTTCAGTTGACCTTCCCAGTCGTCAACGATGGTGTTGCCGAAGCGGAACACTTCGCTCTGCAGGTAAGGCACGCGAGCGGCAACCCAGGCAGCCTTGGCGGCTTTCAGGGTGTCGGCATTCGGCTTGGCGAGGAAGGCGTCGACGGCGATTTGCAGGGTCTTCGCGGTGGATTCGGCATCGCTGTAAACGGCGAACACGATGTCGGCGTAATGGGCGACAACGGCTTTGGCGGCGGCTTCGTCGACTTTACCGGCAGTGGCAGGCGCAGCGGCTGGAGTAGCCGGGGCAGCCGCAGTGCTGGCAGCTGGCGCAGGCGCGGCAGCTTTTTCCTGGTCTTTACCTTCGCCGCAACCGGCGAGGGAAATAGCGATGGCCAACAGACTGGCGGTAGCCAGAGGCATACGAATCATGGCGAACATCCTGCTTCGATAAGGGGGGAGTGGTGCGATGCGCACGCAAAACTGCGACATAATGCAAATCTTTCGCATTATGTGTAAAGGGTTGTACCTGTAAATATTTCTTATTCGCTGTAGGAGCGAGCTTGCTCGCGATGGACGTGAACGATGACGCGTTCATTCTGAATGAGCGTGATGCTCTCAGGTTCATCGCGAGCAAGCTCGCTCCTACAGGAGGGGTGTGTTTTTACAAAATAGCCGCATTACTGCGCTGAGCCTGTTTCAGATACGCGCTCAATTCACGCGCCGGCAGCGGCTTGCTGTAGAGATAGCCCTGACCTTCGTGGCAGCCTTCGGAGATGATGTAGGCCTCTTGCTCGGCGGTTTCCACGCCTTCGGCAATCACCTGCATGCCCAGGCTCTTGCCCAGTTGGATGATGGCCCGAACGATGGTCGCATCGTCGTCGTCATCGAGCAGGTCCTGAACGAAGCTCTTGTCGATCTTGATCTTGTCCAGCGGCAGGCTCTTCAGATAGCTCAAGGATGAATAGCCGGTGCCAAAGTCATCGATGGCGATCAGCGCGCCGGAGCGGCGCAGGCTGAGCAGGTGCTGGGCCGCCGTGCTGATGTCTTCCATCAGACCGGTTTCGGTGACTTCCAGCTCCAGGCTGCGTGGTGGCAGGCGATACATCTGCAGCAGGTTGTTGACCACCCGTGGCAGTTCGGCGTGGTGCAATTGAACCGTGGACAGGTTTACCGCCATGCGCAGGTCGCTGAAGCCCTGGTCATGCCACTCGCGTAATTGTTTGCAGGCCTGGTCCAGCACCCATTCGCCGATGGCAATGATGGTGCCATTCTGTTCGGCCAGCGGGATGAACAGGTCTGGCGGTACCATACCGTGCTCGGGGTGTTGCCAGCGAATCAGGGCTTCGACGCCCACCACGCGGTTATCGCGATAGCTGATCTGCGGCTGGTAGACGAGGTAGAACTGATTGCGGATCAGGGCATCGCGCAGGTCTTTTTCCAGCTCGCGGCGGCGGCGCATTTCGGTGTCGACGCTGGCGATATAGAACTGATAGCGATTGCGCGAACGGGTCTTGGCCAGCGTCATGGTCTGCTCGGCCTTTTGCAGCAACTTCTCGGTGCTGTCACCGTCCTCGGGGAACAGGGTGATGCCGATGGTGGCGCGCAGGCGGATCTCCTGATGATCGAGAGCAAACGCCGCTTCCAGATCATCGAGAATGCTTTGTGCCAGCTCGGCGGCTTCGTAGGGTTGCTCGATATCGGCCTGGACCAGGGCGAACTGGTCGCCACCGAGGCGGGCGAGGGCACCCAGGCGACCGCTATGACCGCGCAGGCGATCGGCCAGGGCCAGCAACAACTGGTCGCCGGTCTGGTAGCTGAACTGCTCGTTGATACCCTTGAAGTCATCGAGGCCGACACACAACACCGCGACCCGGCGCTGCAGTTTGCCGGCGTCGATGAGGATCTTGTCCAGTTGCTGCTGCAGTTGCTGCCGGTTCGGCAGTCCCGTCAGGAAATCGTACTGGGACATGCGTAACAGGCTGTTTTCGGCTTCATGGCGCAGATGGGTATTGCGTTCGATGGATTCGAGCAACTGGTTGGCGGTGTTGATCCAGATGCCCAGTTCGTTTTTCTCGTGGCCCTTGAGCAGCGGAATCTTGTGCTCGCTGGGACGATCCGGATTGATTTCCGTGAGGTGCTCGATGATCCGCGACAGCGGCTTGGTCAGCAGCCAGTGATAGACCAGATACAACACCAGCCCCATGGCGAGCGCTCGCAGTACGCCGGAAATGAAGATGATCACCGAGCTGACAATGAACCCCTGGCCGTAAGTGGCGGTATCGAGGGTGATGCTCAAATCGCCGTAATACTCGCTGTAAGGCCCGCGACCGACCAGTTGGGTGGTGAAGGTGCGTTCCTTGCCAAGAATCGGGTCGGTCAGCCAGCGACTGTGGGAGTGCTGCAACTCGCGGTTTTTTTGCGCGAGCATGGCTTCGTTGGGATGGCCGATGGAGGCCTGGCGCACGGCGTCGTCCTGAAACAGGCCTTCGATGACTTGCATGCCCATTTCCCGGTCCAGGCTATAGACAGCCTGGGTCGAGGGGTCGCGAAACATGTCGAGGATACGCTGGGCATCGCTGGCGACGGCCTGGCGTGTTTTATAGGCATCGAACACAATCTGCGCGCAGCTCAAGACCACGCCGACGATCAATGCCGACAGGAGCACGACCCGGAGTAACTTCACCGACAAGCTGTTCTTGAGTTCCAGCTTCAAAGGGTTATTCCTTGTTCCGTGCGGGTAGCATCAAGTTGCCATGAGTATTGGCAATCCCGTGATGGCAGTCAAAGGGACTATCACCCTTGGGGGATTTTGCCTTCAGCTTGGCCGATTTGCAGTTGTCTTGACGAGTTAGCCTATTAGCACTGTGTCGGTTGTCGAGTCCTTCAACTTGAGGGGCGGGGTGGAGATATTTTCCTTTTGTTTGATGTTAGTCGTCCGCGGCGTTGGGGCAAGGGGGCAAGACTTGTTTCATCATGGGAAATTGTCCTGGGTTGCTCGCTCAGGCGGCCTGATAGCCGACCTGATTTCGCGGATGTATTACTCCGTAGGAGCTGCCGAAGGCTGCGATCTTTTGATCTTGTTTGTAGGTAATAAAGCTAGAAGATCGCAGCCTCGTTGCACTCGACAGCTCCTACCGGGAAATGCGTACGCATGAAGAACCAGGCCTGCCAGCCGAGCAATTTCTTGCAGATGTCCCCAATCCCTGTAGGAGCTGGCTTGCCAGCGAAGGCGGCCTGCCAGCCGACCAATCTCCCACGCCTCTAAGCTGATCGTTCCCACGCTCCCGCGTGGGAATGCTGCCAGAGACGCTCCGGGTTACGTTATTGCGGGTGAGCGCGGTGTAGGAAAGCGCCAGAAGTTTCCCACGCAGTTTTCAGGTTGCCCGTCGGAAGCGGACTCAATAGCCTCTGACTGTCGCTGAAAACTCAGCGATCGGGTGTGAGAACCCGGCAAGTCATAGTCATCCAGTGCCAGTATCCGCATAATTGCCGCCAGCTTATCCGCTGTCTGTAAATGCGTTATGGCGGCTGTGTGCGGGCAGACTTTTGTCTGGCCGGGTGCCTATGACCGGTTTTCTCACCTCGCACATAGCTGCCACCTCTTTGCCGTGTGAGAACGGCAATGGGTGGCACCCACCGCATAGGAATATTTCAGTGGATAAGTTAATCCCCGATCCGCCCTTAAATACAGCCAAACCCTACACCCCCAACACTATGTTCATGATCGTCCCGGACATGGATACCGAATCCCTGCTGGCCCACGCTTGTGAGTCACTGGCTTCAGCCAACGTCATGGCGAGTGATTTCGCCACCTTCCTGACCGGCCCTCAGCGCAACACGGCGTTAGCCATTGCGCAGATCATCATGCTGGCGGAACTGGCGGTGAATCGTGCGTTGGATAATGTCGATCCGCAGGGATAGGTATTCAGTCAGGTTGACTGCGTCATCGTTCATCGTCGGAACGCCGCCCGGAGCAAGCTCGCTCACACAGTAGTCCGGTGTAGACCGATCCAATGTGGGAGCGAGCCTGCTCGCGAAGGGGCCCTGCCGAACGCTGAAAATCCCGGGCAAAAAAAACCCGGCTAAAAAGCCGGGTTTTCTTGACTGGCGTCGAGCTTAAGCGGTGAAGGTTTTGCCTTCGAACTGCTCAGCCACGAATTTCCAGTTGACCAGGTTCCAGAACGCTTCGACATACTTTGGACGCAGGTTGCGGTAGTCGATGTAGTAAGCGTGCTCCCAGACGTCGCAGGTCAGCAGCGGGGTGTCGCCGTTGGTCAGCGGGTTGCCGGCGCCGATGGTGCTGGCCAGGGCCAGGGAACCGTCAGCCTTCTTCACCAGCCAGCCCCAACCGGAACCGAAGGTGCCGATGGACGTCTTGCTGAACTCTTCCTTGAACTTGTCGAACGAACCGAAGGCCGCGTTGATGGCTTCAGCCAGAGCGCCGGCTGGTTGACCGCCGGCGTTTGGCGCCAGGCAGTTCCAGTAGAAAGTGTGGTTCCAGACCTGAGCGGCGTTGTTGAAGATACCGCCCGAGGAAGTCTTGACGATTTCTTCCAGGGTCTTGCCTTCGAACTCGGTGCCTGGCACCAGGTTGTTCAGGTTCACGACGTAGGTGTTGTGGTGCTTGTCGTGGTGGTATTCCAGGGTTTCCTTGGAAATGTGCGGCTGCAGTGCATCGTGTGGGTACGGCAGCGGCGGTAATTCGAAAGCCATGATGATTCTCCTAATCAGGTCAGTTGCGGTGAGCGCAAGGCCGATCACGGGCGGCCAGACAAGCGCCGGGGAGTTTGTACTCTTTGCGGCGCAGGGAGTCGGATCATAGCACCGGGGGGGCGGCATAACCACGCAACAACTGTGTGGAATAGAGGTTCCGCCAATCAGATGGCCGCGATCAGTTGCAGCGCTACGGCAAACATCATCACCGCCACCAACAGGTCGAGAATTCGCCAGGTGCTGGGGCGGGCGAGCCACGGTGCAAGCCATGCTGCTCCGAGCGCCAGGGTGAAAAACCACAGCAGCGAGGCGCTGGCCGCACCTACGACATAGGCGCCGGGCTCGGTTTGTTGGGCGCCCAGGGAGCCGATCAGCAAAACGGTGTCCAGATAGACGTGCGGGTTGAGCAAGGTCACCGCCAGCGCGCTGAGCATGACCGCCCGCAGCGAGCGTACGGTCTGGCCTTCGCCCTGCTCAAGACTCTGCTTCGAAAAGGCCCGGCGCAGTGCCTGGCTGCCGTACCACAGCAGGAACGCTGCGCCACCCCAGCGGGCGATGGACAGCAGCGTCGGGTTCTGCGCCAGCACTGTCGCCAGGCCAAATACCCCGGCGGCCACCAACAGGGCATCGCAGGCCACGCAGAGCGCCGCCACCGGCAGGTGATGTTCACGCCGCAGGCTTTGCGCCAGGACAAACGCATTCTGGGTGCCGATCGCCATGATCAGGCCGAAGGCCACGAGCAGCCCGTTCACATAACTTTGCCACATGATTTTTTACTCCGCGTTGGCTGCCAGATCCCGCAGTACTTGCAGGGCACGGTCGGCGTCGGCCTGGCCGACAAACAAATGGTCGTGGTAGTAGCCGGCAATCACGTTGCAGCTGATGCAGGCATTGCCCAATGCCGTGGCGAACGCGGCAGTCAGGCCGACCGCTTCGAGGGCCGAATGCACGTTCAAGGTGATCCAGGCGGCGATGTAGTCGAAGCTGAATCCGGCTTTTTCGGCGTGGGAACGTTCGAGAATCACGGTCAGGCCTTCCTGTTCCCGGAAGCTGCCGACAATCTCCAGATCCTTGGGCAACTTGCCGTCACGCAGGGTGCAGAACACGTATTCGCCGGTGTTGAGTTGCGGGCTCATGCTGCGCAGCAGCGTTGCCAATGAAGTTTCGCCAGCCATGTGGGCGTTCCTTGTTCCAAGAGTTCTTGCTGGTCATTGTCCTTGTGAAGGTTGTATAAGAAAAACCAATCTTGCTGATCGCTCATTAGGAAAACTGATGTTCGACTATAAATTGCTTTCTGCCTTGGCCGCCGTGGTCGAACAGGCTGGTTTTGAACGGGCGGCCCAGGTGCTGGGTTTGTCGCAATCAGCGATTTCCCAGCGCATCAAGCTGCTGGAAGCGCGGGTTGGCCAGCCGGTGCTGGTGCGGGCCACGCCGCCAACGCCGACGGAAATCGGGCGACGGTTGCTCAACCACGTGCAGCAGGTGCGCTTGCTTGAACGGGATCTGCAAAGCCTGGTGCCGGCGCTGGATGAAGAGGGCCTGCCGGAACGCCTGCGGATCGCCCTGAACGCCGACAGCCTGGCCACTTGGTGGGCGCAGGCCGTGGGGGCGTTTTGCGCCGAACAGCATCTGTTGATGGACCTGGTGGTTGAAGACCAGACCGTTGGCCTCAAGCGCATGCGCGCCGGTGAAGTGGCGGCCTGCGTCTGCGCCAGTGAGCGCCCTGTGGCGGGTGCGCGCAGCGTGTTGCTGGGGGCCATGCGTTACCGGGCACTGGCCAGCCCCGCCTTTATTGCCCGGAATTTTCCGCAAGGCGTGCGCGCCGATCAGTTGGCCCGTACCCCGGCGCTGGTGTTTGGCCCGGACGATTTCCTGCAGCATCGCTACCTGGCGTCCCTCGGCGTCGAGGGCGGTTTCGAACACCATTTATGTCCGTCCTCCGAAGGTTTCATTCGTCTGACGGAAGCCGGGCTGGGCTGGGGGCTGGTTCCGGAACTGCAGGCGCGCGAACAACTGCAAAGGGGCGTATTGCAGGAGCTGCTGCCAGATAAACCGATCGATGTGCCGCTGTACTGGCATCATTGGCGTAATGGCGGTCAGTTGCTGGGGCTGCTCACCGATCAATTGGTACGCGCATCGAAACAATGGCTGGTGCCCTTGGACTGACGCGCAGCGTCAAGACCTCACGCAATACGCAAAACGAAATATTCGGAGCAATTCATGAAGATTCTGGTTACCGGCGCAAGCGGCTTCATCGGCGGGCGCTTTGCGCGTTTTGCCCTGGAGCAGGGCCTGGACGTGCGGGTCAACGGTCGCCGGGCCGAGAGCGTGGAGCATCTGGTACGCCGCGGAGCCGAGTTCATCCCGGGTGACTTGAGCGACCCGGAACTGGCGCGCGAGCTGTGCTCGGACGTCGAGGCCGTGGTGCATTGCGCCGGTGCCGTCGGTTTATGGGGGCGTTATCAGGATTTCCATCAGGGCAACGTCCAGGTTACCGAGAACGTGGTTGAGGCCTGCCTGAAGCAACGGGTACGGCGGCTGGTGCATTTGTCGTCGCCGTCGATCTACTTCGATGGTCGCGATCACCTGGGCCTGACCGAAGAACAGGTGCCCAAGCGCTTCAAACACCCTTACGCCGCCACCAAGTACCTGGCCGAGCAAAAAGTCTTCGGCGCCCAGGAGTTCGGCCTCGAAACCCTGGCCCTGCGCCCGCGCTTCGTCACCGGGGCCGGCGACATGAGCATCTTCCCGCGCTTGTTGAACATGCAGCGCAAGGGGCGCCTGGCGATCATCGGCAACGGTCTGAACAAAGTTGATTTCACCAGCGTGCAAAACCTCAACGAGGCGCTGCTCAGCAGTTTGCTGGCCAGCGGTTCCGCGTTGGGCAAGGCTTACAACATCAGCAACGGCACGCCGATTCCGTTGTGGGACGTGGTCAATTACGTCATGCGCAACATGGACGTCCCACAGGTAACCCGCCACCGTTCCTACGGCCTGGCCTACAGCATGGCGGCGCTCAACGAGGGTGTGTGCAAGTTGTGGCCGGGGCGTCCCGAACCGACGCTGTCGCGCCTGGGCATGCAGGTCATGAATAAAAATTTCACCCTGGACATCAGCCGCGCCCGGCATTATCTGGATTACGATCCCAAGGTCAGCCTCTGGACGGCCCTCGATGAGTTCTGTGGCTGGTGGAAGGCCCAGGATATTCGTTGACGCTCGAACAACGCCCCCTGACTGAACCGGATACGGGGCTTGGGGGTCAATGGTTGAGGCTGTGGGGTTTATACTGCGCGGCATAAAGCCATCATTTGTTTCACTAAGGTTGATTCAATGTCCATGCGTAACGATGCCAACGACGACTTCGACGATGTACCGAGCCTGCGTGCAGACGTTCTCGACGACGATTTTCCGCCGACTGCCCGCACGGTCGTGCATTCGCGCACGGCGCCGGCGGTGAAGGTCAAGGCGGCGAGTACCGGCCCCCTGTGGGCGTTGGTCGGGGCGTTGATCTTTGCGTTCGCGGGCCTGGCCTGGTGGAGTTTTCAGCAGATTTCCCTGATGGAACAGCAATTGGTGGCGACCCAGGAAAGTTTCGCGCGGATCAGTGAGGAAGCGGCTGGGCGCCTGCAGGACATTTCCGGCAAGGTCGTTGCCAGCCAGACCAGTGTCACCACCGACAGCGAGGCCTTGAAGCTGCAAATCCGCCAGCTGGAAAGCAAACTCAAGGACCAGGGCGCCCAGCAGCAAGGTGTTGCCGGCCAGGCCTCGGACCTGGACAAGCGACTGGCACAAATGACTGCGCAATCCGCCGAACTGGACAAACGCCTGGCGCAGTTGACTGCCCAGGACACCGAACATCAGACGGCCAATACGCAGTTGCAGGCCCAGGTCAAAGCCTTGAGCGCTGAATTGGCCGCCCTGAAAAGTGCCCCGTCCGACTCGGAAAAACTCGACGCACAGCTCAAAAGCCTGGGCGCCGACATCACCGCACTGAAGAAGCAAGGCAACCCGAGCGCAGCCATCGAACGACTCGAGCAAGACATGATCGTGCTCAAGAGCCAGCAGGACAATCGTCCGGCCGCCACACAGGGCTCGACCAATACCGCCGAGTTCGATGCCTTCCGCAGCCAGGTCACCCGCAACATCAATACCCTTCAGGCGCAGATCCAGAACCTGCAGCAGCAACTGCGCACCCGGCAGTGATTGTCAGTGGTGTGAGTATTTGTGGCGAGGGAGCTTGCTCCCGTTGGGGCGCGCAGCGGCCCCAAAACCATTCACCGCAGTTTTTCAGTTAGAACAGCAGTGCCTCGTTTACGACTGCTTCGCCGCCGAGCGGGACGGTGCGGCGTTCCGACAAGCTCCCTCGCCACAGGCTAATCAGCGCTGGTCGATCCCTTAACTGACTTGCCCGCGATGAAGGCGACTCGCCTGCCTACCGAACCTTGTCCTCACGCCCGCGCAACAACATGTTCGGCATGGCAATCGCTGCCACCAGCCCCAGCAGCGACACCACCGCGCTGACCGTCAGCAAGTGCCGGAACGTCAGCAACAATTCAGCGCGCAAGGCGTTCTGCGCGTCACCCGGTGCGGCGTTCAAACCGTCCAGCAACACATTCCCCGAACTGCCTTCGGCAATCAGCGACGAGCCGGCCAGGTGCGCAAGACTTGAATCCTGCAACAACGCCAGCAGCAGTGCCGACATCAACGCCACACCCACGGCACCCCCCAGCGAACGGAACAGATTGGTGGTGCTGGTCGCCACGCCGATATCCCGTTGCTCGACCGAGTTCTGCGTGCCGACCAGGGAGGTCGGGAACTGCATGCCGGAGGAAATCCCGCAGAGCAACATGAACAGGCTGCTCACGACGAACGCCTGCGGCGGGCTGAACGCCATGCCAAGAATCGAGATGGGCATCAGCGCAGCACCGGTTAGGATCATCGGTTTGTAGCGCCCGGTCACGGAAGTACGGCGGCCGGCGAAATACGCGCCAATCGGCAAACCCATGGCCAGTGGCAGCAAATGCAGGGCGGCGCTGTCGGCACCGGCACCGGTGACGCTCTGAAAGCGCAATGGCATCAGCACAATCAGCGAGATGGCCTGGAAACTGGTAAAGAAAATCGTACACCAGCACAGGATCGCGTTGCGGTTGGCGAACAGATGCATGGGCAGCAACGGCTCCCGTGCGCGCCGCTCGTGGACGACGAACAGCCCCAGCACCAGCACTGCACTGGCCAGCAGCGCCAGCACTTCGGCACTGCGCCACGAATGGCCCTGACCGACCTGGGTGATGCCCAGTAACAACGCCGTCAGCCCGATGATCATCAGCACGGTGCCCAGGTAATCGATGATCGGTTTGCGTTGCGGAATCGGCAGGCCCACCAGCGTGCGGTTAGCCACCAGCCAAGCACCCAGGCCCAGCGGCAGGTTGATCAGGAACACCCAGCGCCAGGACAGGTATTCGGTCATATAGCCGCCAAGCACCGGGCCGGCCACGCTGGCCACCGCGTACATGCTGCTGAAATAGCCCTGATAATGACCGCGCTCCCGTGGTGGCACGATGTCACCGATGATCGCCTGGCTCACCGAAATCATCCCGCCGGCGCCGATGCCCTGGAAGATCCGCGCCAGTACCAGTTGCTCCATGCTCTGGGCCATGCCGCAGAACACCGACGCCAGGGTGAACAGGCCCATGCCGAACAGCATCAGCTTGCGCCGCCCGTACAGGTCGCCCAGTTTGCCGTAGATCGGCACCGCCACGGTCATGGCCACCATGTAGCCGGAAATCACCCAGGCCAGCAGGCTGACGTCCTTGAATTGCGCGGAAATGGCCGGCATCGAAACAGCGACGATGGTCTGGTCCAGTGCCCCGAGAAAGATCGCCAGCATCAGCGCGATCAGCACGCTGCGGATGGCGGATTTAGGCATTTCAGGCTGGTGGAGATTGGTCACGGGAAAACCTGCGGGCAGTGATTGACCCGCAAGTAGCAAGGCGAGCGGGGATGCTCGCCAGTGTAAGTCGATAGGAGGCTATTCGATAGCCTCATAAGGAAGCCCAACGTAGTTTTCCGCAATGGTTTTCCGACCCGCTTCAGAATCGATGAAATATTCCAGTTCCGACTCGGTAATGCGCTGGCTAAAGGCATCGTGATCATCAAAGCGGTGCAGCATGGAGGTCATCCACCAGGAAAAGCGCTCGGCCTTCCATACCCGGCGCAGGCAGATCTCAGAGTATTTCTCCAGCAAATCGGTGCGATTTTCGCGGTAGGCCTTTAGCAGGATATTGAACAGCGTACTCACATCACTGGCCGCCAGGTTCAGGCCCTTGGCACCGGTGGGCGGGACGATATGCGCGGCATCGCCGACCAGGAACATTCGCCCGTATTGCATGGGTTCGACCACGAAGCTGCGCAGCGGCGCAATGCTTTTTTCGATGGCCGGGCCGGTGACCAGTTTGTCTGCCAGTTCTTGCGGCAATCGCGACTTGAGTTCGTCCCAGAAGCGTTTATCCGACCAGTTATCGACATGATCGCTGGTGGGCACTTGCAGGTAATAACGGGTGCGTGTCGGCGAGCGCATGCTGCACAAGGCAAAGCCGCGTTCATGGCGGGCGTAGACCAGTTCTTCGTGGACCGGCGGGGTATCGGCCAGAATCCCGAGCCAGCCGAAGGGATAGATCCGTTCGAAGACTTTAAGGCTGTCGGCGGGAATCGATTGCCGCGCCACCCCATGGAAGCCGTCGCAACCGGCGATGTAGTCGCAATCGAGTCGCCAGGTCTCACCATCCTTCTCAAAAGTGACAAACGCTTCATCGGTTTTCATGCCGTGGGGAACGACGTTGGCGGCTTGATAAATCGTCTGTGCGCCGACCTCCCGACGAGCGGCCATCAGATCGCGGGTGACTTCGGTCTGGCCGTAGATCATCACGGTTTTGCCACCCGTCAGTGCGTGCAGATCGATATGGACCCGGCGCCCGTCGAGGGCCAGCTCGAAGCCGCCATGCACCAGTCCCTCGGCGTCCATGCGCTGACTCACGCCGGCCTGGCGCAACAGCTCTACCATGCCTTGTTCAAGCACGCCGGCGCGGATCCGGCCGAGCACATAGTCCGGGGCCTGGCGTTCCAGAATGACGGTATCGATACCAGCGTTGTGCAGTAATTGGCCGAGCAACAGTCCTGAAGGGCCGGCACCAATGATGGCGACTTGGGTTTTCAGCGTTTTCATTGTTGTTATGACTCGCAAGCTTCACGCGACCAGGGCCGGTGAATGATTTTTATGGATCGAGTGCTTGCATTTTTCCCTTGCGAGTCTGTCAATTGAAGGTGAAAACTGAGCCGATACCTGTACATTCTGCCAATCGGTGCGATTATCGCCCGCCATCTACTCCGAGGCCTGGATTGAAGTGATGAACAAGCCTGACCTGCCTTCGATTCCGGTGTTCAAGCTCTACGGTGAAAGCCTGGATTGGCCGACCCCGGACTTGCTGCACTGTGAAACCATTTCCAAACGCAGTCGCGAACATCATTGGGAAATCAAACCCCACCGCCACGCTGATTTGTGCCAGTTACTCTTCGTATTCAAAGGTCAGGCAGAGCTTGAAATCGAAGGCAATCGTACGCAACTGGTGGAACCGGCGATCCAGATCCTGCCACCGCTGTCGGTGCACGGTTTTCGCTTTTCCGAAGACGTGGAAGGCTTTGTCGTGACCCTGGCCGCGCCGCTGATCGCCCACCTGCAGATGCAGTTGGGACACTCGGTCAATGCCCTGGCCCAGGCTGAAAGCTACCCGGCAGGCAAGGACGCCGAGTACCTCAACAGCCTGTTCAGTGCCTTGCAGAACGAATACACCAGCCATCAACCGGCGCGGGAAATGCTCATGCATTCGCTGGTCAGTGTGATCATGGTGTGGGTCAGCCGCCAGGTGATCCAGCGTCGCACCGCCATGGCGCGACCGCAGCGGGCCCGGGAATACCTCAACGGCTTTATTCAACTGGTGGAAGAGACCTATCGCCAGCACGTCAAGGTCGAGGACCTGGCGCACCGGCTGGGGATTTCCGTGTCCCACCTCAACGGCACCTGTCGTGAGCTGGCGGGGCAGCCGGCATTGCAGATCATGCACGAACGGCAATTGCTGGAGGCCAAGCGTTTGCTGACCTACACCAGCATGACCATTTATGAAATGTCCGACGTGTTGGGGTTTTCCGATCCGACCAACTTCACGCGCCTGTTCCGGCGTCGTGTGGGGATTTCGCCCAAGGCCTTCCGCGACCGCTTGAAGGCCGATCAGGACAACGAAGCCTGACCCCCTTCGTTACCGGAGGGCGTTGAGGGTGGCGTTGTGGGGAATGCAGCGCTCGAAGTTGCAGCTCGCATATTCGCGGGGCAGGTTGCGCAGTTGCTCTACGCGCCAGGCGGCAGCGCCATACAGCCCGAGCGTGACCGCGCAGGTGATGAAAATCGCGAGGTATCTTCTTGTTTTGATGTTCATGGCGTTGACCTCTGAACGAATACCTTTCGGTATTAGTTTGAGCATAGGTCAGCGCTGGGGAGTTATCAGCAATAGCGCGGTATTCAGAACACTGATGCCCTTGTAGGAGCGAGCCTGCTCGCGATAGCAATCGTTCATTGACGAAGATGTTGACTGATCCAACGCTATCGCGAGCAGGCTCGCTCCTACAGTTTTAATCGGGTTACAGGCCCACATCCCACGCCGGTTCCTCCGGAAACCTCACCACCAGAAAATCCAGCAAGCTGCGCAACGCCGCCGGCATGTGCTTGCGCGAGGCATACACCGCATACACGTTCATTTGCCGGGGTTCGGCCGTCGGCAGCAGACGAATCAATTCGCCGCTGTGAATGTGCACACCGGCCTGATACGTGGGCAGCATCGCCACCCCGGCACCGGCGAGCGTTGCGCGCAACAGCGTGCTGGCCTCGTTGGCACTGATGTTGCCCTGCACCGGGACTGAAACCTGCTCGCCGTCCTGCTCGAAATGCCAGAGGCTTTTGCCGAAGTAGGAATGGGTCAGACAATTGTGCCGGCTCAGGTCCTCGACCCGTTGCGGCGCCGGGTACTCGCGCAAGTAAGCGGGGGAGGCGCAGATCACCGAGCGGCAAACCGTCAGGCGGCGGGCGATCAGGTTCGGGTCCAGGTCGTTGCTGGTGCGGATCGCCAGGTCGATGCGCTCATCCACCAGGTTCACGGTGCGGTCGAGCATCTGCATGTCGATGCTGACACCGGGGTAGCGTTTGACGTACGCGGCCATGGCATCGGCCAGTTGCGCCTGGCCGAAGGAGGTGCTGACGCTGATCCGCAGCAGGCCGCGCGGTGCGTCGTCCGGTTCGCTGACGGCGGCTTGCATGTCGCTGGACAAATCGAGCATCTGCCGACAGCGGGGCAGGATCTCGGTGCCGGCGGCGGTCAGGCTCAACTTGCGTGTGGTGCGATGCATCAGGCGCGCGCCGACCCAGTCTTCCAGTTCCGCCAGATACCGCGACACCACCGGTCGTGACAGCTCCAGATGATCGGCGGCGGCCGACTGGCTGCCGAGGTCGACCACCGTGACGAACACACGCATTGCTTGAAGACGATCCATGATTTGCCCGCTTTCAGAAACAAACTATGTTCAAGCATCGCATTTTTTGTACTGAGTCAGGCAACTAAGCTCTGTTCCTCTGTAGGAGCGAGCTCGCGATGGTCGTTAACGATAACGCGGGTTACCGGTTAAACGCGGCGTCTTCGATTCCATCGTCGGAACGCCGCCCGGAGCAAGCTCGCTCCTACAAAAGACATCGCCATGCAAGGCATTCGGACAACGGAGCAACAGATGATCGTTTTCACCACTTTAAAGCGCATTTTGCTGGCAAGCGTCACCCTCGGTTTCGCCGCCCATGCAGCTGCCTCGGCCCTGACGCTGGATGTCTACAATCCCGGCGAAAAAGCCATCTTCCCGGTGACCTCGGTGCTGGTCAGCGGCGAGAAAGAAGCGATCCTGGTAGATGCGCAATTCGGCAAATCCCAGGCCGAGCAAGTGGTGGAAAAGATCCGCGCCAGCGGCAAGCAACTGACCACCATCTACATCAGCCACGGTGACCCGGACTACTACTTCGGCCTCGACACCCTGACGGCCGCGTTTCCCAGGGCCAAGGTCCTCGCTTCGCAGCCGACCGTCGACCACATCAAGCGAACCGTCGACGGCAAACTGGCGTTCTGGGGCCCGAAAATGGGGGCTGATGTGCCGGGCAAAACCATCGTGCCGGACGTGCTCAAGGGCGATAGCCTGAACCTCGAAGGGAAGAAATTGCAGGTAGTCGGTCTTGAGGGCTCGCAGCCGGATCGCAGCTTTGTATGGATTCCATCGATCAAGGCCGTAGTCGGCGGTGTCGTGGTGGCGCAGAACATCCACGTGTGGATGGCTGACACGCAAACGCCACAGTCCCATGCCGATTGGTTGGCTACGCTGCATTCCATTGAAGCCCTGAAGCCGCAGACCGTGGTACCGGGGCATTACCTGGGCGAGAGCGATCGCTCCCTGACGGCAGTGCAGTTCACCGCCGCTTACATCAAGGCCTTCGACGAGGAAACCGCCAAGGCCAAGGATTCTGCTGATCTGATTGCGGCAATGAAAAAACGCTTCCCGGCACTGGGCGATGAAAGTTCGCTGGAGCTGAGTGCCAAAGTCGCCAAGGGCGAGATGAAGTGGTAACCCGCTTCAACTGAAATCCAAACAGCTCAACCCACTGGAGAACGTCATGAGCAAAATCGCAATCATTGGTGCCACCGGTCGTGCCGGTAGCCAACTGCTGGAAGAGGCCCTGCGTCGTGGTCACAGCGTTACCGCCATTGCCCGCGACACATCGAAAATCGACCTGCGTGAAGGTGTGGTCGGCAAGGCCGTCGATGCCCTTGATGCCGCTGCGTTACAAGCTGCAATTGCGGGCCATGACGTGGTTATCAGCGCGGCGCATTTCGCCACGCTACCTGCCAGCGCAGTCGTTGACCCGGTGAAAAAAGCTGGGGTAAAACGTCTGCTGGTGGTGGGCGGGGCGGGTTCGCTGCTATTGACCGATGGCACTCGAGTGATCGATAGCGAAGGTTTCCCTGAGGCTTACAAGGCAGAGGCCAGTGCCGGTGCCGAGTTCCTCGCTAACCTGCGTCAGGAAAAGCAACTGGACTGGACCTTCCTGTCGCCATCGGCCGAATTTGTCGAAGGCGAGCGCACCGGGAAATTTCGTCTCGGTCAGGATGGTTTGCTGGTGAGCAGCGAAGGGCGCAGCTGGATCACGTTCGCCGACTACGCGATTGCAATGCTCGACGAAGTGGAAGCGCCAAAGCATTCGCGGCAGCGGTTTGCGGTCGGGTATTGATCAGATTGATCACCTGTGGGAGCGAGCCTGCTCGCGAAGGCGTCAGGTCAGCCAACTGCATTTTTGAATGGTCGATCGCTTTCGCGAGCAGGCTCGCTCCCACAGGGTGGTGCACCAGGGTTTTGCGGTTTTACCGCGACTGCGCCTGCTCCACCAACCAGCCCATCAATTCACGCAACTTCGGCGAAGGTCCGGGTTTTTCGGGGAACACCAGGTAATACGCCAGCCCCGTTGTGACCTTCAAATCGAATGGCATGACCAGCCGCCCGGCGTTCAGGTCATCGCCGATCAGCGACCAGTCGCCAATCGCCACCCCCGTTCCCTGGGACGCCATCGACATCGCCAGGTCCAGTGTTTCGAAATGCTGACCCTTGCCGACATTGGTCAAATGCACATCCGCCGCTTTCAACCAGGCCTTCCAGTCCCGTTCATCGCGGGTCGGGTGGAGCAACAGGTGTTGTTGCAGATCGGCCGGTGCTTGCAGGGGCATGGGGCCTTCGAGCATCGGTCTGGAGCACACAGGCGTGAGTTGCTCATCGAAGAGTTTTTGCGACATCAATGAATCGTCCGGCGGTGTGCCATACATCACCGCCGCATCGAACTGCTCGCGATGAAAATCCACGCCGTGCTTGACCGTGGTGGTCAGTTCCACCGGCACATCCGGGCGTTCCCTTTGCCATTGCAACAGACGCGGCAGCAACCAGCGCATGACGCAGGTCGGGGCCTTGAGTTGCAGGGTTTCGCGCTTCTCACCGATCTGTTCAACGGCCTCGTCGATCAGGCCGAAAATCTGCTGGACCCGTGGCAGCCATTCCCGTCCCTCGGCTGTCAGGGCCAGGCCCCGGGCCAGGCGGATGAACAGCTCATAACCCAGATGATCTTCCAGCCCGGCGATCTGCCGACTCACCGCGCCCTGGGTGATGTGCAGCTGTTCGGCGGCCCGGGTGAAATTGCAGCACTGCGCGGTAATCAGGAAGGTGTGCAGCGCCGGCAGGGGAGGCAGTCGTTTCATTGGGATCCAAGGTATGACGTGAGGACATGGCTAGTATGACTTTTTATCCATTGTTGCGGCTACGTCTAGCCCGTTCCAATGAGGCCATTCCCGGGCCTGCGAATCCATCATAAACACAGCGCACGCCCGGCGTCTCAAACGAACAAAAAGGGCAAAGACATGGCGACGTGCGGCGAAGTATTGGTCAAGTTACTCGAAAACTACGGGGTCGAGCAGGTGTTCGGCATTCCGGGGGTGCATACCGTGGAGCTGTATCGCGGGCTGGCCCGTTCGCGCATCAACCACGTCACGCCGCGCCATGAACAGGGCGCTGGCTTCATGGCCGACGGCTACGCCCGCACCAGCGGCAAACCGGGTGTGTGCTTCATCATCACCGGCCCGGGCATGACCAACATCACCACTGCCATGGGCCAGGCCTACGCCGATTCGATCCCGATGCTGGTGATCTCCAGCGTGCAATCGCGCAGCCAGTTGGGCGGCGGTCGCGGCAAGCTGCATGAGCTGCCGAACCAGGGCGCACTGTGTGCCGGTGTCGCGGCGTTCTCCCACACCCTGATGTCGGCGGCGGAGTTGCCGGGTGTGTTGGCTCGCGCCTTTGCACTGTTCCAGGCCGGGCGTCCGCGTCCGGTGCACATCGAAATTCCATTGGACGTATTGGTCGAAGAAGCCGATGACCTGCTCAGCAGCCTGCCGGTCAATATCGACCGCGCCGGTGCTTCGCCGAGCGCCGTGTCACGCATGACCGATTTGCTGGCCGACGCCAAGCGTCCACTGATTCTCGCCGGTGGCGGGGCCATCGACGCGGCGTCCGAGCTGACTGAACTGGCCGAGCGGCTGGACGCGCCGGTCGCCCTGACCATCAATGCCAAGGGCATGCTCGCCTCCGGCCACCCGTTGCTGATCGGCTCGACCCAGAGCCTGGTCGCTACCCGTGCGCTGGTCGCCGAGGCCGATGTGGTCCTGGCCATTGGCACCGAGCTGGCCGAGACCGACTACGACGTGACCTTCGCCGGTGGCTTTGAAATCCCCGGCAAGTTGCTGCGCGTCGACATCGACCCGGACCAGACCGTGCGCAACTACCCGCCGCACGTGGCATTGGTGGCCGACTCGCGCAACGCCGCCCAGGCTTTGCTCAGCGCCCTGTCGCACAAATCCCTGGCCGAGCGCCGCAACGATTGGGGCCAGGTGCGCGCCGCTCGTCTGCGTGAAGACCTGGCCGCGACCTGGGACGCACCGACCCTGGCCCAGACCCGTTTCCTCGAAACCGTTCTGCATGAATTGCCGAACGCGGTATTCGTCGGCGACTCGACGCAACCGGTGTACACCGGCAACCTGACGTTCAACCCGGAGCGCCCGCGCCGCTGGTTTAACTCGTCCACCGGCTACGGCACCCTCGGCTACGCCTTGCCGGCGGCGATTGGCGCCTGGCTGGGTGGCCGCGTTGAAGGTGGCGCGCGTCCTCCGGTGGTGTGCCTGATCGGCGACGGTGGCCTGCAATTCACCCTGCCGGAACTGGCCAGCGCCGTTGAAGCGCGCACCCCGGTGATCGTGCTGCTGTGGAATAACCAGGGCTACGAAGAGATCAAGAAATACATGGTCAACCGTGACATCGAACCGGTCGGCGTGGACATCTACACCCCGGACTTCATCGGTGTGGCCAAGGCATTGGGTTGTGCGGCCGAAGCGGTCAGCAGTGTCGAGCAACTGCGTGGCGCATTGCGTATGGCCACCGATCGCCAGGGCCCGACCCTGATTGAAATCGACCAGGCCGAGTGGATGCAGGCGGTGTCGAAATGATGTTCCCTACAACGCTGGATGGCCTGTACATCAACGGCCAATGGTCGGCCGGCAACGAACACCTGCGCGTGATCAACCCGGCGACCGAAGCCCTGTTGACCACCGTCAATGGCGGCGACGAACGCGCGGTTGATCAAGCCGTGAGCGCGGCGACCCAGGCGTTCGCCGACTGGTCAAAAACCACGGGCGCCGAACGCGGTGCGATCCTGCGCAAAATCGCCGCCGGCGTGCAGGCCAGCCGTGAAAAGCTGATGCACTTGCAGTCGAGCAACAACGGCAAGCCACAGTTCGAAGCGGCTATCGACGTCGATGACGTGATCGCCACGTTCGAGTATTACGCCGGTTTGGCCGAAGGGCTGGACGCGAAACAGGACAGCGCCATTGAGCTGCCGACCGACGATTTCAGCGCGCGTTTGCGCCGCGAGCCGTGCGGTGTAGTCGGCTTGATCGTGCCGTGGAACTTCCCGATGGTCACCACTGCGTGGAAGCTCGCCCCGGCCCTGGCCGCCGGTTGCTGCGTGGTGCTCAAGCCTTCGGAAGTGACGCCGCTGCCGGAGCTGGAACTGGCGGCAATCGTCGCCCAGGCCGGTGTGCCGGCGGGTGTGTTCAACCTGGTGTGCGGCACCGGCCTGGCCGTTGGTGCTCCGCTGTCGGCGGACCCACGCATCGCCAAGGTGTCCTTCACCGGCAGCAACGCAGTCGGCGTGCAGGTCATGCAACGGGCGGCGGAAACCGTCAAAGGCGTGAGCCTGGAACTGGGCGGCAAATCTTCGCTGCTGGTGCTGGCCGATGCCGATCTCGACCTGGCGGTGGAAGTGGCTTGCGGCGGTGGTTTCTTCAACGCCGGGCAGATGTGCTCCGCCACCAGCCGCGTGCTGGTCGCCGATGAACTGGCCGATGAGTTCCTGACCCGCGTTAAGGCTCGCGCCGAAGCGATTCGCGTAGCCGACCCGTTCGACCCGAACGTGGAAATGGGCGCACTGGTCAATCTGGCGCAATACCAGCGCGTGCTCGGTCACATTGACCGCGGTTTGAGTGCCGGCGCCAAGCTGGTTTGCGGTGGCAATCGCCCGGCCGACCTGCCACGCGGATATTTTTTGCAGCCGACGGTTTTCACCGAAGTGCCCCAGGGCAGTGCACTGTGGAATGAAGAGATTTTCGGCCCGGTGATCTGCGTGCGCAGTTTCGCCTCGGAAGCCGAAGCGATTGCACTGGCCAACGACAGCCAGTTTGGCCTGGTCGCCAGTGTGGTCACGCGCAATGCACAGACCGCTGACCGCGTCGCCAACGCCTTGCAGGCGGGGCTTGTGTGGATCAACGCGCCACAGGTGATCTTCCCGCAGACCGCCTGGGGCGGCTACAAGCAGAGCAGCATCGGCCGTGAATTGGGGCCGTGGGGCTTGCAGGCTTTCCAGGAAATCAAACACGTGATCCGGGCCGTCTGACGCCTGTCACTGTGTAGGAGCGAGCTTGCTCGCGATGGACGTCAACGATGACGTGGGGCGCCTGAATTTACGCGGCGCCCTTGCACCTTTCGCGAGCAAGCTCGCTCCTACAGGAGGCATGCGCTGGCGTCATGGCTTCAATGAGTTTTTATCGATAGTCAGGTGTTTTACACGACCTCAGGATGAACCCGCTGGCTCAGCCAAGCCCCCGAAAATACGGGGGATAACGCTGGTCCGGTCGCGTGGATGCAACAGTTTCGACCTGCCTTATACCTACAAAAACAAAGGGAGTCCGTAATGGGCGAGCATGATCTGAACAGACGTCAATTCATCAAGACCGTGGGCGTAGCCTCGGTTGCAGCGGCAGCCATGAGCATGCCGTTCATCAAGGCCAATGCCAGCGACACACGTTTTGCCGGCAAGACCCTGCGTTTGCTGACCTGGTCCGATGACACCGGCCTGGCTGCGCTGCGCAACATCGCCGCGACCTTCGAAGACAAGTACGGCTGCAAGGTCATCGCTGACCGCACCGGCAGTACCTCGGAAATGGTCGCCAAGCTCAAGGCCGGTGGTGATCGTCCGCAATACGACGTCATCACCCTGGCAGGCGTCGGCGCCGAAGGTCTGGCCGCTGCCAACCTGCTGGAAAAACCCGACCTCAACCGCATTCCCAACCTCGTCGATGTACCGGAGAAGTACCGCACCGGCGCCAATGGCCACGGTATCGGTTACCTGCTGTGGTGCAACAGCCTGGTCTACAGCACCCGCACCCAGAAACAAGCGCCGGACAGCTACGCTTCCCTGTGGGACGCCGACCTGGCACCGAACATCTTCCTGCCGCCGCCGAACTGGACCGAGGCCATGGACCTGATCATCATCGCCGCCAAACTGGCCGGTGGTGACGAACACAACATTGAACCTGGCTTCAAGAAGCTCGCCGAGCTGAAAGATCGTGTGGTGACCCTGGGCGAAAACCCGAACCAGATCGCCGAACTGTTCCGTACCGGTTCCCTGGACATGGGCGGTCTGTACGCCCCCGCGTTCTTCCCGAAACAGATCCGCGATCCGAACTACGGCCTGGGCGCCACATTTGGCATGAAGGAAGGTTTCTACACCGACCTGATGCTGTCGGTGATGCCGAAGAATCGTCCGGGCGATACCGACATGGCCTACGCCTTCATCAACCACTCTCTGGACCCGCTGGTGCAGGGCAAGATGGCTGAAGACATCTACAACGGCCCGGTCAACGCCAAGGCGATCATCTCCGCCGAAGCACGCAAGAGCCCGTACATCCTCACGCCGGAGCAGATTGCCGAGAAGGCGATCATGCACGACAACGCCTTCCTGGCGACTGTGCATGACCAATGGATTCGTCGTTACACGGAAATCTTTTCTTCCTGATCTGAATGGCGCGGAGGTTCTTCGAGCCTCATCGCGGCACGGGTGTGACGGCTGACCGGATCCCCCCTGTAGGAGCTGCCGAAGGCTGCGATCTTTTGATCTTGATATTGATCTTCATCTGCTCCAGAAAAGATCAAGATCAAAAGATCGCGGCCTTCGGCAGCTCCTACGGGATCGAGTTAATACCCACACTCTTGCGCCAATGATCTTCCATTGACGAGACCCTTTGCTATGGAACACCAACCTCTGACTCATCCGGTGAGTGCCGCCCCCGTGCGCGCTGTTCGGGGTGTTTCGCCAACGACGCGCGCCTGGTTTTTTCTCTCGCCGTCGATGCTGTTTCTTGGCGTACTGATTGCCGCAAGCCTCTTGGTACTGCGCATGAGCGTGGGCACCAAAGGCGCGGAATGGTCCGGGTTCAGCCTGGCCAGTTACGCCCAGTTGCTGGAACCCTATTACCTCAAGTCGCTGATGCTGACCTTGCGCCTGGCGCTGATCAGCGCGGTGATCGCCGTGATCCTGGCGATCCCGGTGGCCTACACCATGTCGCGCCTGAGCTCGCCGTTCGTGCGCCGGATCTTCCTGGCGGCAGTGTTGCTGCCCTTGCTGGTCAACCTGTTGCTGCAAAGCTACGGCTGGCTGGTGATCCTCGGTCCCGGTGGCATGCTCAACCAGACCCTGATGGGCCTGGGCCTGATCAAGCGCCCGATCATGCTGTTGTACAACCAGAACGGCGTGTTGATGGGCCTGGTGCAAACCGCCTTCCCGCTGGCCGTGTTGCCGATTGCCAGCGCCATGCGCGGCGTCGCTCGCAGTTACGAAGAAGCCGCCGCGACCCTCGGCGCCAGTCGCTTCCAAGTGTTTCGCCAGGTGGTATTGCCGATGAGTCTGCCGGGGATCATTACCGGTGCGACCCTGGTGTTCGCCTACAACGCCAGCAGTTTCGTGGTGCCGTTGCTGCTCGGTGGCCGGCGTGTGCCGATGCTGGCGGTGATGGTGCATGACCAGATCGCCCCGCTGATGAACTGGCCCGCCGCATCCGCTGCCGGTGTGGTGCTGATCGTCACCACCCTCGCGATCATGACCCTGTCCGAATACATCACTGGCCGTCGTCGCCGCATGCTGGAGGCTTCGCAATGAGTACCCTGATCAAGAAGCGCCAGTCGCTGTTGCCGGGTGAAACCGGCAAGTTTGCCGGCATCCTCTCGGGCTTCATCCTGCTGTTGGCGGTGTTGCCGATCCTGACCATGATCGTCATGTCCTTCAGCGGCGCGTCGAACCTCGACTTCCCGCCGAGCAGCTACAGCCTGCAATGGTACAAGGCCGCCTGGCACACCTTCGTGTCGCCGGACGCCAGTGACGTGCTGAGCCTGGGCAAAGCCATGAGCACCAGCCTGATGGTGGCGTGCCTGACCATGATTTTCGCCACGATCATTGCGGTGCCGGCGGCCTACGCGCTGACCCGTTGCGAGTTCCGCGGCAAGGCCGTGGCGCTGCAACTGATGTCGTTGCCACTGGTGTTCCCGATGGTGGTATTGGGGCTGGCGTTGCTGCTGGTGTTCGACAGCCTGCCGTTCCAGATGACCACCTCGCGCCTGGTGATTGCCCACGTGATCCTCGCCTTGCCGTTCGTGGTGAAGAACTGCACGGCGGCGATGCTCTCCATCGGCAGTGAAGTCGAAGAGGCTGCGCAAATGCTCGGTGCTTCACCGTTGCGGGCGATTGTCGATGTGGTGGTGCCGTTGATGAAGTCGGGGATCCTGGCAGGCATGCTGCTGGCGTTCATCGTCTCGTTCAACGAGTTCACCGTGACCTACTTCCTCTACACCATCGATGTGATGACCGTGCCGATCTGGATGTACAGCCGCACCGTGTCTTCGCTCGACCCAACCGTATTTTCGTTTGCCGTGCTGATCGTGTTGATCGACTTCGTCCTGATCTGGGCGCTCGAAAAACTGGTTGGTGAAGGTGGCGTTTCGTTCTGATTTCTTGAGGTGATTCACATGTCTGGTCTGATTCTGGAAAACGTCGAGAAACATTACGGCTCGGCCTGCGCGGTAACCGATGTGAACCTGCATTTGCCCGAGGGCAAACTGGTGTGTTTCCTCGGCCCTTCGGGCTGCGGCAAAACCACCTTGCTGCGCATGATTGCCGGCCTTGAAACCCTGACCGGCGGCGAGATCCGCCTGGACGGTGAAGACATCGGCAACACCCCGGCGCACCTGCGCAATTTCGGCATGGTGTTCCAGTCCCTGGCGTTGTTCCCGCACATGACCGTGGGCGAGAACATCGCCTATCCGCTGAAACTGCGCGGGGTCAGCAAGGCTGACCAGCAGGCGCGGGTGGTGGAGTTGCTGGAACTGATCCAGTTGCAAGCGATGATCAATCGCCCGGTGGCCAAGCTGTCCGGCGGGCAACGCCAGCGCGTGGCGATTGCCCGGGCAATTGCTTCGCATCCGAAAATCCTCCTGCTCGACGAACCGCTGTCGGCGCTGGACGCCAAACTGCGCGAGTCGATGCAGGTGGAAATCCGTCAGCTGCAACAACGCCTGAACATCACCACCATCATGGTGACCCACGACCAGCGCGAGGCCATGACCATGGCCGATATCGTGGTCGTATTGGGTGAGCACAAGGTGCAGCAGGTGGGCACGCCGATTGAAATCTACCGCCACCCGGCCAACGAGTTCGTCGCGGACTTCATCGGCTCGGGCAACATCTTCCCGGCCACGGTGCTGGGCAACGGCAAGGTCAGCTTGCCAGGCGGCGATGCGCTGCAAGTGCCGATCTGCAGCAGCATTGTGGTCGGTGAAAAAGTGAAGATGCTGATTCGCCCGGAAGACCTGCAACTGTCGGCTCCGCAGGCGACCGCGGGCAACCGTCTACTGGGCAAGGTGACCTTCGTGCGGGATATCGGTGCGACCATCGAGACCACGGTGGAGTGTTCCGGGGTGTCGTTTACCGCGCTGAGCACGCCGTGCCAGGGCTTTGGCCTGAGCGTTGGGCATCCGGTGTCGGTGACCTTGCCGGTGGAGGCTTGTCGGGTACTGGGGGCCTGATCCAGGATTTATATTGCCTGAACTGGCCCTATCGCGAGCAGGCTAGCTCCTACATGGGGGTTGTGTACACCGGCCCATTGTAGGAGTGAGCCTGCTCGCGATGGGGCCGGCACAACCAACACAAATTCTGGATCAAACCGATAAGCGCAACCGCGCCAGATCCCGCAACGGCGGCGCCCCGAACAACCGGCTGTACTCCCGGCTGAACTGCGACGGGCTTTCATACCCGACCCGATACCCCGCCGCCGAAGCTTCCAGCCCTTCGGCCAGCATCAACCGCCGTGCTTCCTGCAGGCGCAACTGCTTCTGGTACTGCAACGGACTCATCGCCGTCATCGCCTTGAAGCGGTGATGCAGCGTCGACACGCTCAGGTTCACTTCCTTGGCCAGATCGTCGATACGCAACGGCTGTTCAAAGTTGCCGTTGAGCCATTTGATCGCCTGGCTGATGCGATGGCTCTGACTGTTGGCGATGGCGATTTCGTACAGCCGATGTCCCTGCTTGCTGCGCAACAATCGGTAGAGTATTTCTCGACGAATCAGCGGCGCCAGCATGGCGATGTCTTTTGGCGTGTCCAGCAACCGCGCCAGGCGCAGCACCGCGTCGAGCATCGCGCTGTCGAGTTTTTCGACATACAGCCCGCGCCCGGTCGGCCGGGAGGGCACTCCGAGGGGGCCGGCGTCGGCGATCAATGCAGTGATTTCCGTGGGTTCGATGTCCAGGCGCAAGGCCAGGATCGGTTCCTCGGGCGAGACATCCACCACCCGTCCACTGAGCGGCATCGAGACCGAGACCACCAGGTAGTTCAACGGGTCGTAGTTGAAGTACTCGTTGGCCAGCTGAACTTCCTTGCGCCCCTGGGCCATGATGCACAGCGCCGGTTGCGCGAGCACCGGGGCGAACTCGTGGGACTGGCTGTGGCGGGACATGAACAGTGAGCCAATGGCGGTCGCATAACTGCCATCTTCGGCGGTGTTACGGCGAATGATCGCCGCCAGTTCCGCGCGCTGGTGCTCCAAGTCTGGGTTCAGCGGCGCTTCAGAGTGATCGAGCGACGACATGCAAGGCATCCTCGGCAAGGCATGAGTAATGGGCAGAGCATAAGTTTGTGCAAGCCGCAGCGGTAGACACATCCTGCCCGATGCTTGCCTGATTCTGCTCGGGGTTGGTTTCGTTCCCAAGCACGGCCAACGCACAGGCGCGCTTCAACTAACGCCGATAACCCCGTAGGAGCTGCCGAAGGCTGCGATCTTTTGACCTTCACTTTCAAAATCAAAAGATCGCAGCCTTCGGCAGCTCCTACACAAAGCTCGTATGGCAGAACCGTGACAGGGTTTTACTGCTTGTTACAGGCTGGCGATGCAGTTTCGCAGGATTGTGCAACGCGCCGGCAGGAATCGACTAACGAGACAGGCGTCGCGGCCCTTAACCTTTGATCCTGTCGCAGCCCGTCCCCCGGGCTGCCACGCGACTCCCCGGGAGGGTTGAACATGTCCAAGCAGATCCCTGTCAGTCATATGGCCTTCGTTCGAGCGCGCACCGGGCGCTCGGCGGAACTCGGTGTACGCCTCAGCGCCCTGATCGAACCGTCCCGCGCAGCGCCTGGCTGCCTGAGCTTTGCCTTGCAGCATTCGCAGTGCGATCCGCAGCTTTGGCTGGTCTCCGGTTTCTGGAGCAATCAACAGGCCATGACTGCGTACTTCAGCACGCCGGCGATGGAGATTTTTGCCGAGCTGGTGCAGGAGCTGGTGGTCAACAGCCTGGATTTCCACACCTTCAAGGATGTCTCGGCGGCGCAGGCCCTCGATCAGTCCGCAGTGGCGGTACACAAACTGGCCGGTTGAGGGTTTAATGATGGCATTCTCAACCAGCCAGGATGTCGCGACATGGCACGTAAAGCCTTTGATCACTTCGAAGCTGTTTCCGCTGTAGTACCGGGCGAGGGTGGTTACCACGCCGCTATCGCCGTCAAAGCCCTGGGTGGTGCCGGCGCTCCGCGTTTTCACAAAGTGCTGGAAGGCCAGATCTTCAAGACCGCTCACGAGGCCGATGATGCGGCCGCCAAGGAACTGACCCACCTCAAGGACGTCAAGGAAAACACCGACCTGCTCTGGTGATTCTCATCGCCCCGGGCGGTACATCTTGAACAACGCCTCGGGCCCCAGCTGGAAATAATCCGCTGGCCCGCCGCCGCGCAGAATCGGTTCTGCCGCGGCGGTGTCGTATATCCCATCCTTCAACAGCCATTTGGCGATATGCACGGCGACCACTTCGCCGAGGATCAGCCAGCTGGGCACCACATTGCCGTCCGCCCGTTGCAACTGGATGATCTGCGTGACCTTGCACTCGAAGGACACCGGGCTCTCGGCCACCCGCGGCACCTGAATGACCTTCGAGGCAACGGTCGTCAGCCCGGCCAGTTCGAATTCGTTGACTTCAGGCCCGACCATGGCGCAGCTCTGGTTCATCTGCTCGGCCAGCGGCCGCGTGGCCAGGTTCCAGGCGAACTCGCCGGTCTGTTCGATGTTGTTCAGGCTGTCTTTGCGCCCGATACTGGAAAACCCGATGATCGGCGGAATGTAGTTGAAGGCGTTGAAGAAGCTGTAGGGCGCGAGGTTCAAGTGGCCCTCGGCATTCTGTGAAGAGATCCAGCCGATGGGGCGCGGGCCGACGATGGCATTGAACGGATCGTGGGGCAGGCCGTGGCCGTTGGCGGGTTCGTAGAAGTGGATGTCGTCGGGCATGGAGTAATTCCAGGGCGTAGTTCGGGTGGCGTTCATAGTGCAAGGATGAACCGCTGAATTCCAGTCGACTCTACCCTCTGTGGGAGCGAGCTTGCTCGCGATGGTGTATCAGATAAGTTGGTGTCGACTGACACTCCATCGCGAACAGGCTCGCTCCCACAAGGGGTTATGTTGATTCAATAAAAAAGGGGCAGACCCCGGTGAGATCTGCCCCTTTTCCTTGAGGCTTGATTTAGTCCGTGACAATCCGTGAATGCTTGCGGGTGTCTTTCATGGTGACGTACACCAGCAACGACACGGCAATACACGCGGTCACGTACCAGTAGTAACCCGTCTCCATGCCGATGCTCTTGAACCACAGCGCGATGTATTCGGCGGTGCCACCGAAGATCGAAACGGTCAGTGCGTACGGCAGGCCCACGCCCAGTGCGCGGATTTCGGTCGGGAACAGTTCGGCCTTCACCACCGCATTGATCGAGGTGTAGCCACTGACGATGATCAGCGCCGCCATGATCAGGAAGAACGCGCCCCACCAGGTCTGGATGGTGTGCAGGGTGGTGAGGATCGGCACGGTGAACAGGGTGCCCAGGATGCCGAAGGCAATCAGGATCGGCCGGCGACCGATTTTATCCGAAAGCCCGCCGATCACCGGTTGCAGGCACATGAACAGGAACAGTGTGGCGGCGGAAATGGTGGTGGAGTCGGAAATGCTCATGCCGACGGTGTTCACCAGGTATTTCTGCATGTACGTGGTGTAGGTGTAGAACGCCAGGGTACCGCCCATGGTCAGGCCGACCACGGTCATCAGTTCCTTGGGGTGACGCATCAAGGTGCGCATCGCGCTTTCCTTGGCTTTTTCTTTCTTGGTGAAGGACTCGGTTTCTTCCATGCCACGACGCAGATAGAGCGCAACCACGGCACACAGCGCGCCGATGGCGAACGGGATGCGCCAGCCCCAGGCGTACAGCTCTTCGGTAGTCAGGAAGTTCTGCAGGACAATCAGCACTGCCAAAGCGATGAGCTGGCCAGAGATCAGGGTCACGTACTGGAAGCTGGAGTAGAAGCCACGACGTTCCTTGGTCGCCATCTCGCTGAGGTAGGTGGCGGAGGTGCCGTATTCGCCACCCACCGACAGGCCTTGCAGCAAGCGCGCGAACACCAGCAGGATCGGCGCACCGATGCCGATGACTTCGTAACTCGGGCTCAGGGCGATCAGCAGCGAGCCGAAGCACATCAGGTACACCGAAGCCATCAGGGCCTTTTTGCGCCCGACCTTGTCGGCATACAGCCCCATCAGCCAGCCACCGATCGGACGCATCAGGAAGCCCACGGCGAAAATCGCGGCGGTGTTGAGCAGTTGGGCGGTGGTGTCGCCTTTGGGGAAGAAGGTCTTGGCGAAGTACAGGGAGAAGGCGGCGTAGACGTACCAGTCGTACCACTCGACCATGTTGCCGACGGAACCGCTGAAAATCGATTTGATGCGACTGGCGGTGGTTCTTTCCTTGGCCGGTGCGGCAGCCGACCCAAGCGGCAGGGAGTTGGAGTTATCCATTGAAGGATCCTTCATTTAATTGTTTTTGTGGAGCGCGAATAAACGCAGCCTGCAAGGGCTATAGCAGGAGCTGTGCCAAGGGGGAGAGGGGCGGTTTAGAGGGGTGGTGGTGTTTCGGTGAGCGGAAATCCGCTTGTCTGTAGTTGGTGGTGAGCGGAAAATTGCTCAAGTGTTGCTGTGGTTGTACCGGCCTCATCGCGAGCAGGCCAGAGCAGACGCCACAAAAATCAGGCCTCGGGCAAAAACATCTCCCGGCTCAACCCATGCCGCTGCATCTTTTCATTGAAGGTCCGGCGCGGCAGTTGCAGTTCTTCGAGCACCGCTTTCACATCGCCCTTGTGCCGGGTCAGCGCGGCACGCAGGCATTGCGCTTCGAACGCTTCCTGCTGCGCTGCCAGTGACTGGCCGGGCTCGATGCCCAAGGGCTCCGGCTCACCCAACCCCAATACCTGACGCTCGGCGACGTTCGCCAGTTCGCGCACATTGCCCGGCCAGTCGTGGCTCAGCAGGTGACTCAACTGTGCGCCGCTCAACGGTGGAAATTTACGTCCCAGCCGTTCGGCGGCGTTTTGGGCAAAGGATTCGAACAGCAGCGGAATGTCTTCCCGGCGTTCGCGCAAGGGCGGCAGGCGTAGTTCTGCGACGTTCAAACGATAGGCCAGGTCTTCGCGAAAACGTCCGGCCCGCGCTTCGTCGAGCAGGTCCGGTTTGGTCGCGGCGATGATGCGCAGATCCACGCGGATGCTCTGGTTCGAACCCAGTCGTTCAAGCTTTTGCTCTTGCAACACCCGCAGCAATTTCACTTGTTGGGCCAGGGGCATGCTTTCGATTTCATCGAGAAACAGCGTGCCGCCGTCGGCGTACTCCAGTTTGCCGATGCGCTTGCCGGACGCCCCGGTGAACGCGCCGCTCTCGTGACCGAACAGCTCGGCCTCGAACAATTGCTCGGGGATGGCCGCGCAGTTGAGTGCGACAAAGGGTTTGTCGGCCCGTGGTCCGAAGTCGTGCAGGCAGCGGGCGACCAGTTCCTTGCCGCTGCCGGTTTCACCGCGGATCAATACGTTGACCGGCAGCGCCGCCAGATCGAGAACCTGCCGACGCAGGTTTTGCAGGCCACGGGACACGCCTAGCAGCGTGGCATCCAGTTTGGCGCGGTTGTCCGCCTGTTCGTGCAGCGCGCGGTTTTCCAGCACCAGCCGACGCTTGTCGAGGGCGCGGCGCAGGCTGCCGAGCAGGGTTTGCGGGCTGAAGGGTTTCTCCAGGAAATCGTAGGCGCCGTCGCGCATGGCCTCGACGGCCATCGGCACATCGCCGTGGCCTGTCAGCAGGATCACCGGCAAATCGGCATCCCGGCGTTGTACTTCGGCCAGCAGTTCCAGGCCGGTCATGCCGGGCATGCGCACGTCGCTGAGAATCACCCCGGCAAAATGCCTGGGCAATTGCGCCAGGCATTCATCGGCGCGGCTGAACAGCTGCACCTCGAAACCCGACAGGCTCAACCATTGCTCGACGGCACTGCGGATGCTGCTTTCGTCGTCGACCACGATCACTGAGTTCAGCATGCTTCATGCACCTCCAGGTCGATGGGCAAGGTCAGGGTAAACACGGCACCTTTGTCATGATTGCCGGCACTCAGGCGCCCGCCGGATTCGTGAACGATGGCAAAGGATACGGCCAAACCGATCCCCAGGCCTTCGCCCACCGGTTTGGTGGTGAAGAACGGATCGAAGACCTTGGACAGGTTCTCTTCGGCGATACCGCCACCGTTGTCGATCACGCTCAGGCGCCACAATTGCTCGTCGGCTTCGAGGCGGATCTCCAGGCGTTTGCAGGGTTTGTCCTGCATCGCATCGAGGGCGTTGCGCAGCAGGTTGATCAGCACCTGTTCCAGGCGAATCGCATCGCCACGCACCCAGGCCGGGCGGGCCAGGTGCAGCACAGTGCTGACCTGTTCGTCGCGCAACCTTGTGTCGAGCAGTTGCAGCGACTGGTCCACCACCGCCGCAAGGTCCAGGCGTTCGCGCAAACCGCTGGGGCTTTTGCGGGCGAAGGTTTTCAGGTGGCCGGTGAGGGCGGCCATGCGCGTGAGCATCTCATCCACCGGTTTGAGTGCCTTGTAGGCGTCGTCGACGCGGCCGTGGTCGAGCAGCAGGCGCAAGGTTGCCAACTGCATGCGCTGGGCGGTGAGCGGCTGGTTGATTTCGTGGGCCAGGGCGGCGGACATCTGCCCCAGCGCCGCGAGTTTGGCCGATTGCACCAGGCCTTCCTGGGCGGTGCGCAGGTCGCGGGTGCGTTCTTCTACCAGTCGTTCGAGTTCTTCGCGACTGCGCTGGCGCATTTTCGCCAGGCGCCAGCGCTGGTTGAGAAACAGCAACAGGAACACCAGGGTCAGCCACAACCCGGCCGCGGCAAGCGCGGCGTTGCGGCTGTCTTCGAAGGCGACCTGCGGGCGCCGCAGCAGGTGCAGGGTCCAGCCCTCGGTGCTCAGCGGCAGGGATTCCCACAAGTAATCCGCCTTGCCGTCCGGGCCGTCGACCCGGGTCAGGTCACTGTTGTCGTCGAAGCGCCGCAACGATTGAAACTCGAGCGGCGTCAGCGGCTGTTTGTCGTATTGGCGGGTAGTCTTGAGTTCGGCATGATCGCTGTCGCTCAGCGGCTTGAGCAGGCGATAGCGCCAGCCCGGCTGGTTGGCGATGAAGATGATCCCGCGTGCGTCGCTGACCAGCAGCGTGTCGCTGCCCTGACGCCACTCCCGCTCCAGTTCGGGAAACTCCAGTTTCACCACCATGGCGCCGAGGAACTGGCCGCCATCATCGCTGACCGCGCTGGAGAGGAAGTAGCCGGGAATCCCGCTGGTCACGCCCACGGCATAAAAGCGCCCGGTGCCTTGGGTGCGGGTCTGGTTGAAATAGGGACGGAAACCGTAGTTGTGACCGACATAACTACTGGGCAAACGCCAGTTGCTCGCCGCGATGGCGAGGCCGCTGCGGTCGAGCAATTCCAGGGTCGAGGATTCGGCGGCGCCATTGATCTTTTCCAGTTTGCGGTTCAACGCATCCTGCTGCTCTGGGCTCACCGCCCCCTTGAGCGCCGAGCGCAGTTCCGGGTCCAGCGCCAGCACGGCGGGCAGGGCGCGGTAACGTTCGATCAGGGTATGCAGGGACGTGGCGTACAGCGCCAATTGCTGATTGGCACGGGCCGCGTCTTCGACCATTGACTGGCGTACGGCGTGGCGCACGGCCAGGGTCGCGGCGATGGCGGCGCCGGCGATGATCAACAGGGTGTAGAGCGCCAGGCGTAGGGTTCGGGATGTCGGCAGCATGCAATGAACAACAGGTGAAAATGGGGGAAAGCACCATAGCATGTGAACGGTGATCCACACTCACCGAAACGCCTGCGCCAATGTTTCCCCCTTGGCTCAAATCACCAGCGTGTTCTTGCGCCGCTGCACGGGTGGCGGATCAAACAAGTCGTTCTCATCGAACGCAATGGTGTACCAGATGCGATAGCGTTGTTCCCGGCGCAACGGTTTTTCTTCCGGCGGATTGCCCTGCAGCATTTTTTTCGCCAGCACGGTGTGTGTCGGCCGGCCGGCGGCGTCGTAGAACTGCTGGTCGTGGTAACCCGATTCGCGGATCGAGGCGTCATTGATGTAGCGATAGGCGCTGGCGAAGTAAGGGCGATAGATCCGCACGGTTTCGCCTTTGTTGTTGTACTCGACCCGTTCGCTGACCCGCCAGCGTCGGGCCGCCTGTTCTTCCTTGGGCCGGCCGTTTTCGTCCGGTTCGAGTTCGCCTTTGTCGTTCACCACCCAGGCCAGGCCGGGTTCGACTTCCTGCTTGCTTTGCAGGGAACGGCCGAAGCCATCCCAGCAGGCGATGGCTGCGCGGATTTGCAGCTCCGGATCGCCGGGGTAGCGGTCAGCCTGCAAGGTCACGACATGCACCGGGTCGCGATGTGCGTCGTCGAGGTATTGCTGGAGTTGCCGCTCGTTCGCCGAAGGATTTTGCAAGCCTTCGAGGTGCACGCGAGCCCGGCTGCAAAGGTGGCCGTCGGGCAATACAAAACCTTCAGCGCGGGCCCAGGCCAGCCAGGGCGCAGGAGCTGCAGCTGGTACTTTGCCCATCCAGCTGAAAGGGGCAGAGAATGTGGCGGTGGCGTAGTGACCGATCGCCTTTTTCTTGTCATCGATGGCACCCGCGGGACTTCGGTCCTCGGGCGGCAAGTAGTTACGCAGGGAGTGAAAACCAACTTTCTCGCCCAGTTCGGTGCCATAGAAACTGGTCACCAGTATTTCGCCGAACGCGTTATAGCGTGCCTCCTGGACGTTTTGATTGGGGTCGATGATGCTGGCAGGCAAAAACGAGCAATAGTCGACGCCGATGATGCGTGTGGTGCAACCATCCGGCAGCGTAACGGCGCTGCTCAGGCACCAGTGCTCGTCATACGCGACGGAGGTGATGCCATGGCTCTTGGTCTGCTGGAATTTTTCGACGTTATAGAAACCTTCCGGGCCGTGGTAAGTAGGGAAGCTTTTTCGCACGGACCACAGGTAATTCCTGGCATCGGTCGGGTCTTCGGGGTCGCCCGCAGGTGCCGCTGGCAAGAACAGATTCATGATGTGGTAACCGACTTCCGGCGATTCGAGTTTCTCCTTTAGGTTGAACGGCATGTCGCCATTTTCGTCCTTGAGCTTGTCATAGGCGCTCAGGGCGGTGGCGTCCAGTTCGGCGGTTTCCTGATGGTCGGGCAGGGCGGTGACGATCAGGTTATCCGGCTCCAGTAATTCGCCTGTGGCCGGATCCTGATAGCGTTGCAGCGACAAACCGGTCAGCACCGCTTTGGCTGCCCAGGCGCCTTCGTCATCGGCCCATTCCAGGAAGTTTTCGTGGTTGATGTCGACAGGTTCGAGTTCATCCTTTTCCAGGACCAGCGCATTGGCGCGCTGACGATAGGGCAGGCCCAGACGCCAGCCGTCTGGGGCTTCCAAATGCCGATACTCGGCTTTGGCCTCGGTCAGATACCAACATTGTTGTGCTTCGTCGTGGGCGTCCAGCCACCATCTGTTTTCGTAGTCTTCATCGCTCTCATCGCCGGGCTGATCGACGCGGAAGGGCGGGCTGTCCTTGTCTGTTTTGCGCCGGGCGTAGTGCACGATAAAACCGTGGGTCAGGCTGCCGAATTTGTCCCACGCCAGATTGAGGGTGTGCTGCACCAATGGGTCGTCCGCCAGCTGCGGCTCGTATTGGTAGGCAATGCTTTCCAGTGCCAGTGACTGCAACACGGCATAGGGGTGATTCTTGCCTTTGGGGCGCAATTGGCGAATGAGAAAGCGGGTCTCCTGCACGGTATAGGGCACGGCTGTTTCGGGATCATCGTCGGCGGCAAACACCTCCGCGCGCAACACCGAGCCGCTAAGGGTGCGGGCCATCTCGCGGGCGAGGTCTTCATCAGGGCTGATCACGCGTCCCGCTGCGTCGCTGAGGTGATACTCGTGCAGCAGCGTCGTGCGCAGCGGCTCTGCGTTCGTGTCACCGTCGTAGTAACCGTCGTCGCGCATGTCGATGGCGCGGCCGGTATGGAACCAGGTTTTACTCAGAATCGGCGCGGTGAAACCCGGGTTGGAACGCTCCGCCATCGAAGCCTCGGTATCGGTTTGCAACAGCAGGCCGAAACCCCGGAACTCACGTTCGAAATTGTCGTAAAAACCCTGGCGATAGCTGAAGCCCTGGGTCAGTCGATTGCCGGTGATTTCATCGAGTTGGGTCTGCCGGCTCACCAGGTGCATGGCAAACGGCAGATGAGACACCGGGGCTTTACCGGTCGCGATCAATTCGGCTTTTTCGTCCAGCCACTCCTGGGCCGAGCTGCGGTAATTCACCCCCGTCACGGCACCCATGTTGTTGTGGCTGGCATTCACCAGATACGGCTTGGCGCTGACAAAATCGTAGCGCCAGTGCCGGGGTTCCATGTGTGGCACGGTCAGGATCAGGCTGGAACATCCCAGCCCCTGCAGGTCGGCGATGCTCACCTGGCAGAAGCGGTCGTAACGCACGCCTTGCGGCCATGGCATTTTCACATAGTCCTCTTCGAAGCCTTCGCCGCCGTGATTCATGTAGATCCGAAAACCGTCGGACTCCAGGTAGATCAGGTCAACCGCGCCCGAGCCGTCCAGGTCCGCCAGCCGCACGCGCGACGAATCGAACTCTGCATACTTGAAATTCAGCTCGCAAAGGACGAAACCTTTGCCGAATTTTCCATGACCCAGATTCGGCCAGCATTTGACTTCGTTGTGGCGGATGCGGATCAAGTGTTGTGTCGCGCTGCCCAGTGGATCGCTGAAAGCCACCAGTTCGGTCTGGGCACTGCTCAACAGGGGCAGCGAGTCGTCGTCATGAGGCACGTTGTCCCCATGGCTGAACCCGACTGCACGACGGCTTGAATACAGCCGCACGCTACGCGGGCCGATCAAGGCCAGATCAGTCAGACCGTCACCCACCAGGTCCGCCAACTGCGCCATGGGATGAAAAAACTCCGTGGGGAACGCTGCATAGGCCACGAAGTTCGACCAGGATCGGTCGGGATTGAGGGTGAAAAAGCCGGACAGGCCAGGCTGGGCGATCACCCAGTCGAGCTTGCCGTCGCCGGTCAGGTCGCTGAGGGACTGGCGAATCGGTTTGCTGCTGTCGGCCACGGGAATACCGGGCAATAGCGCCCAGTCGCCATAACTCACATCATTGCCGCCCGTGTCGGCGCGCAGCGGTTCGCGGTAGTACCAGGCCTTGTCACTGCTGAACAGCACCCCGGGCATGCCCTCGCCATACAAGTCCACCAGTTGATAACGCTGGCCGTCATTGAGACCGGGCATCTGCGGGAACTCGCGGTACCCTTCGCGCTGGGGGTCGAGTTCAAACGGGTTGTAGAAAAACTCCATGGGCGGGCGACTTTCCATCTGGCCCTGATTGTCATAGGCCTGGATGTGCGCCGCAATCAGATGGTTGTAACCCAACGGGCTCTGACGGTGTTCGAGCAGCAGGCGCTGGACCAGCACCGGGTCGCTGCCCAGTTCTTCGGTGAACTGATGGAACATCAGGACCTGACGGCACAGACGCCGGGAGCCCAATTCAAACCCGTAGGCGTAATTCCAGAAAGGATCCTTGCGCGGTGCCCCCCACTCGCCGCGTTCTATCCCGGGGAGGTCGTAAACCGGCACTTGTGTCAGGCCGGCACTGCGTTCGCCGTAGTCAAACAGCAAATGGAAATGCCAGATCGCGTCTTTCCAGCCATCGGCTTTCCATGCATAAAGATTGGCGTTGGCCTGGGCATTACCGTACAGAACCCGACGCAGGTAACGCTGGCTGCGGTAGTCGCGGAACTGCGGAGCGGCCGGCTCCTCGACTTCCGCCTGATACAGGTACACCACATGTTCACCGCGCAGGTTCAGGCTTTCATCGATCAGCCAGACACCAACATGGGTTTTGTCTTGTGGATCGGCCCGGCGTGATGCCTCGGTTTTTCCGTAGCAATGCAGGCTGCCATCGGCGCCGTGGATCAACCAGAAGCCCGCCGGATTGTCGGCATCGTCCTCTTTGGTCCAGTGTTCGATCAGATCGAAAGCGCCTTCGACCCGGGGCCAGTAGCGTACGACATGGTGCGTGCCGATCTGAACGCCGTTGTACTCGGATACCGCTTTGGAGATCAGTTTGCCGTCGTCACTCTTCTCGGGCATCCACACGTCACCGCCGGGGCCGACCACCTGATCATTGCCTTCGTATTTCGGCACACCTTTGGTGGTGCGCAGCGTGATCGCGTTGGTGGTCAGCCGCCAGCCGATGCCGAATGGACTGTTGCCGACATCGCTGCTGTAGCCCAGACCCAGGGCCGGGACCAGATCGCGGTTGGGCGCCTTGCTGATCGGCAGCGGCAACTCCAGCGACGCGGCACCGCTGGTGCCCACTGCGCCCCAGCCCTTGCCGATGCTCTGGATGGCGCCACCGCCTTTGGGGAGGGCGGGGGCGTTGATGTCGAGGGTGCCCTGCTGTTCAGTCGCCATGAAAATGTCCGCCGTGACAGAGAATGCATCGAGTGCCTTCAAGCTATCAGCGAGGCAGGCGGCTGTAACCTGTCAGATCTGACAGGTCATCCCGGTATTTTTAGAACAAACGGTTCGCTTTTTTCGGCCTTCGATTACTTTTTTTCATGCGTAAAAAAACCGGTCTGCCGTTGCCGACAGACCGGTTCTTATTGTGCGACGTCAGTGCTTACTGCACTTCCACCGCCAGGCTTTCACTGATCTTTTTCTGCCAGATGGCGGGACCTGTGATGTGCACCGACTCGCCCTTGCTGTCGACCGCAACGGTCACAGGCATGTCCTTGACGTCGAACTCGTAGATCGCTTCCATGCCCAGTTCGGCGAAAGCGACTACGCGGGACTTCTTGATCGCTTGCGCCACCAGGTAAGCCGCGCCGCCCACTGCCATCAGATAAACGGCCTTGTGGTCCTTGATCGCTTCGATCGCGGTAGGGCCGCGCTCGGATTTGCCGATCATGCCCAGCAAACCGGTCTGCTCGAGGATCTGACGGGTGAACTTGTCCATCCGCGTCGCGGTGGTAGGACCGGCCGGGCCTACCACTTCGTCACCGACCGGATCGACCGGGCCGACGTAGTAGATGAAGCGACCCTTGAGGTCCACCGGCAGGGTTTCACCCTTGTTCAGCATCTCGACCATGCGCTTGTGCGCAGCGTCGCGACCGGTGAGCATCTTGCCGTTGAGCAGGACGGTTTCGCCCGGTTTCCAGCTCTGCACTTCTTCCGGGGTCAGGGTGTCGAGGTTGACACGACGGGCCGACGGGCCGGCTTCCCAGACGATTTCCGGGTAGGCATCCAGCGGTGGCGCTTCCAGCGAGGCTGGACCTGTACCGTCGAGCACGAAGTGCGCGTGACGGGTGGCGGCGCAGTTCGGGATCATGCACACCGGCAGCGAGGCTGCGTGGGTCGGGTAGTCCATGATCTTCACGTCGAGCACGGTGGTCAGGCCACCGAGGCCCTGGGCACCGATGCCCAACTGGTTGACCTTCTCGAACAGCTCCAGGCGCATTTCTTCGATGCGGTTCTGTGGGCCACGTGCTTTCAGCTCGTGAATGTCGATGGATTCCATCAACACTTCCTTGGCCATGACCGCGGCTTTCTCGGCGGTACCGCCGATGCCGATGCCGAGCATGCCTGGTGGGCACCAGCCGGCGCCCATTTCCGGAACGGTTTTCAGTACCCAGTCGACGATCGAGTCGGACGGGTTGAGCATGGCCATCTTCGACTTGTTCTCGGAACCGCCGCCCTTGGCCGCCACGTCCACTTCCACGGTGTTACCCGGAACGATGGAGTAGTGGATCACGGCCGGGGTGTTGTCCTTGGTGTTCTTGCGAGCGCCCGCCGGGTCGGCGAGGATCGAGGCACGCAGGACGTTTTCCGGCAGGTTGTAGGCGCGACGTACGCCTTCGTTGATCATGTCGTCCAGGCCCATGGTGGCGCCATCCCAGCGCACGTCCATGCCGACACGGACAAACACGGTGACGATACCGGTGTCCTGGCAGATCGGGCGGTGGCCGGTGGCGCACATACGCGAGTTGATCAGGATCTGTGCCATCGAGTCGCGGGCCGCTGGCGATTCTTCGCGCAGGTAGGCCTCGTGCATCGCCTGGATGAAATCCACGGGGTGGTAGTAGGAAATGAACTGCAGGGCGTCGGCAACGCTCTGAATCAGGTCGTCTTGCTTGATCACGGTCATGGGTCGCGCTCCTCTAAAAGACGGGAACATTCAATAAGGTGCTTGCAGCTTGGGTGCATCGGTCGGTTGCAAGCACCTTTCAAGGCACGCCGGGCAATCTGGCGCGACGCTAAAAAGGCGCGGCAGTATACCGCGCCTCGGTTCGGTGCACACCCGCCGGTGGTCAAACCTTGGTCGCATTGTCGTGACCGATCCCAGTAGGAGCTGCCGCAGGCTGCGATCTTTTGATTTTGTTTTTAAGATCAAGATCAAAAGATCGCAGCCTGCGGCAGCTCCTACAGGGGAATCGGGTCAACCTGAAAATTGAATGGTCATTTATCGGCCACGCCACTAAAGTGACATGCGGTCTGTAGAGTAGGACGCTCTGTCAGTCTCCTTTCATTCGGTGAATCTACGATTGACCCATAACGCCATCCAGCGCCTGTTGCTCAAACGTTTCGCCCTCGCGGCCGGCACCTATGCCCTGGCATTGCTGTTGCTGTGGCTGGCGTTTTTTACCGGTCACTACGACGCGCCGCTTTCCAGTGTCTCCGTCGGCAGCGCACTGGTGGTGAGCAGCCAGGTCATCCTGTTCGCGGTGTTCTACAGCGGCTACAACCTGCGTTTCGCCGACCCCAGCCTGACCGAGGCGCAAGTGTTGCTGGGGCTGGGGTGGCAAACCTGGCTGATCGCCCATCTGGACGAAGCCCGGGGTGCGTTTCTGGTGTTTTACGTGCTGATCCTGTTGTTCGGCCTGTTCCATCTGTCACGCCGGTCCCTTGTACGGTGCGCGCTGCTGGTGTTCTTCAGTTTCAGTGCGATCACGCTGTGGGAGGGCTACCACTTCCAGCTGCCTGACCCGGCCATGGCGGTGCTCCAGGTCTGTGTACTGCTCATCGTACTGGTGTGGCTGGTGCTGTATGCCCGCTATGTGCAGGCTTCGCGACAACGCATGCGCCAGCGACGATTTGCGTTGCAGGCGCACCAGGACACCTTGCGCGGGATGATGCGCCAGCTCGAAGACCTGGTCGCCACCGACGAACTCACAGGCCTGTTCAATCGCCGGCATTTCCTGAGCCTGGCTTCCCGCGAGTTGAACGCTATGGACGCCGGTGTGGTGCACGGCCTGGCGCTGATCGACCTCGACCATTTCAAGCGCATCAACGACCTGCACGGCCATGCCGCCGGCGATCAGGTGTTGCAAGCCTTTGCCGGCGTTGCCACCGCTTGCCTGCGCGACGGTGACGTTCTGGCCCGTTACGGCGGTGAAGAGTTCGTGGTGCTGCTGCCCGATTGCGATGCCGACAGTTTGACTTCGTGCTGCGAGCGGCTGCGCATCGCGTTCACCGATGTCGAGTTGATCGGTCTGAATGTGCGCAACCTCAGCCTGTCCGCCGGCATGACCCTGCTGGAGTTGGGCGACGATCTCGATGACGCCTTGCAACAGGCCGATCAGGCGCTCTATCGCGCCAAGCGTGACGGCCGCAACCGATGTGCGGCGGCGTGGGAGAACGTCGATGCCTGAGTTGCGGGTCGGTGAACTTCGCTGGTCGGTAGCGACGGGCAGCAATCTGCTCGACGTGCTGAACCAGAACGGCGTGCCGGTGCCCTACAGTTGCCGCGCCGGCAGTTGTCATGCGTGCCTGGTGCAGTGTGTGCAGGGCTTGCCGAGCGACAGCCGTCCGGATGCCTTGAGTGCGCAGCAGCGTGAACAGGGCTGGCGCCTGGCGTGCCAGTGCCAGGTGATCGAGGACTTGCAGGTGCACGCCTTCGACCCGCAAACCGATGGCCGACCGGCCGAAGTGGCTGCCGTCGATTGGTTGAGCGCCACGGTCCTGCGTCTACGCGTAATCCCCCAGCGACCGTTGCGCTATGGCGCCGGCCAGCACCTGGTGTTGTGGGCGGGTAACGTGGCGCGGCCGTATTCCCTCGCCAGCCTGCCGCAAGAAGACCGTTTTCTGGAGTTTCATCTCGATTGCCGCAAGCCCGGGGAATTCAGCGATGCCGCCAGGCATTTGCGCATCGGCGATTCGATCCGTCTCGGTGAGCTGCGCGGCGGTGCCTTGCATTACGATCCGGACTGGCACGTCCGGCCATTGTGGTTGATGGCGGCCGGCACCGGGTTGGGACCATTGTTTGGCGTCTTGCGCGAAGCGCTGCGGCAAGATCACCAAGGCGCCATCCGCGTCATCCACCTGGCCCATGATGCCGATGAGCACTACCTGGCCAAACCCCTGCAAGCCATGGCCGCCAGTCGTCCGAACCTGAGTGTCGAACTGTGGACCCCGGCCGAGTTGCCGGCGGCTTTGGCGCAACTGCGGCTTGTTTCGCGGCAAACCCTGGCCTTACTCTGCGGAGCCCCCGACAGTGTCGACGCCTTTGCCCGGCGCCTGTATCTGGCGGGATTGCCGCGCAATCAACTGCTGGCCGATGTGTTCCTGCCCCGTGGTTGAGCGCTGACTTTTCAGACGCGAGACCTGCCATGACCGATGCCATCGAAGTTGAACGCGAACGCGGCCTGTTGACCCTGCGCCTGAATCGCCCGGACAAGAAAAACGCCCTGACCCGCGCCATGTACAGCCACTTGGCCGAGGCGTTGAAACTGGCTGACAGCGACCCCGGGATCAACGCCGTGCTGATCACTGGCTCTGCCGAATGTTTTACCGCCGGCAACGACATCGCCGATTTCATCCGGCAACCACCGAGTGGCCTCGACAGCCCGGTGTTTCACTTTATGCTCAATCTGCTCGAATGCCGCAAACCGGTGATTGCCGCCGTGGCCGGAGCGGCGGTGGGCATTGGCACGACGATGCTGCTGCACTGCGATCTGGTTTACGTCAGTCGCGATGCACGTTTGCGCATGCCGTTCGTCAACCTTGGCCTGTGCCCGGAGTTTGGTTCCAGCCTGATCCTGCCGCGTTTGCTCGGGCAGGCCAAGGCGGCGGAGTTGTTGTTGCTCGGTGATGGTTTCAATGGTGAACAGGCGGCCGCGTGGGGCATTGCGTCCGAGGCGCTGGGCAGTGGCGAGGAAGCCTTGGCCAAGGCGCGGGAGATGGCGTTGCGCTTTGAGTCGCTGCCACCGGAAGCGGTGCGGATCAGCAAGCAATTGATGAAAGCGCCGGATCGGGAGTTGATCCGCAAAGTGATAGAGGAAGAGGGTGCTTTGTTTACTCAGCGGCTGCGGTCGCCGGAGGCTTTGGCGGCGTTGACGGGGTTTATCAAGCGGCATTGATTTTTTGGGGGCAAGGCTGGCCTCTTCGCGGGCCGGATCAGGCAATACAAAAAAAGGGTCAGAAAACAAAAAGCCCCGCCATTCACATGGCGGGGCTTTTGTTTTTCAGCAACCGGTCACTCAGACCATCGGATCGCCAACGTGCAGGATCTTCATGCCGTTGGTGCCGCCGGTGGTGTGGTAGCTGTCGCCCTTGGTCAGGATGACCCAGTCGCCTTTCTGTACTACGCCGCGCTTGACCAGCTCGTCGATAGCCTTCTGGCTGACTTCGTTCGGCGCCAGCGAAGCCGGATCGAACGGGATGGTATACACGCCACGGAACATCGCCGCGCGAGCCTGGGCTTCGCGGTGTGGGGTGAACGCGTAGATCGGCACCGAGGAACGGATGCGCGACATGATCAACGGGGTGTAGCCACTTTCGGTCAGGGCGATGATCGCTTTCACGCCCGGGAAGTGGTTGGCGGTGTACATGCTCGCCAGCGCGATGCTTTCGTCGCAGCGCTCGAACTCTTTGCCGATGCGGTGGCTGGAGGTCTTGCTGGTCGGGTGCTTTTCGGCACCGACGCAGATACGCGCCATGGCCTGGACGGCTTCCAGCGGGTACAGGCCGGCGGCACTTTCGGCCGAGAGCATCACGGCGTCGGTGTAGTCGAGCACGGCGTTGGCTACGTCGGACACTTCAGCGCGGGTCGGCATCGGGTTCTGGATCATCGACTCCATCATCTGGGTCGCGACGATCACCGCCTTGTTGTGGCGGCGTGCGTGCAGAATGATCTTCTTCTGGATGCCCACCAGCTCGGCGTCACCGATTTCCACGCCCAGGTCACCACGGGCAACCATCACTGCGTCGGACGCCTTGATCAAGCCGTCGAGGGTTTCGTCGTCGGCCACGGCTTCGGCGCGTTCGATCTTCGCCACCAGCCAGGCGGTGCCGCCGGCTTCGTCGCGCAATTGACGGGCGTATTCCATGTCGGCGGCGTCACGCGGGAAGGACACCGCGAGGTAGTCGACTTCCATTTCCGCAGCGAGCTTGATGTCGGCCTTGTCTTTTTCAGTCAGGGCCGGAGCGGTCAGGCCGCCACCGCGACGGTTGATGCCTTTGTGGTCGGACAGCGGGCCGCCGATGGTCACGGTGCAGTGCAGTTCGGTGGCCGTGGCGGTATCGACGCGCATCACCACGCGACCGTCGTCGAGCAGCAGCTCGTCGCCCACGCCGCAGTCCTTGACCAGGTCCGGGTAGTCGATGCCGACCACTTGCTGGTTGCCTTCGGTCAGAGGATGGCTGGTGGAGAAGGTGAATTGATCACCGATCTTCAGCTCGATCTTCTTGTTGGCGAATTTGGCGATACGGATCTTCGGGCCTTGCAGGTCACCCAGCAGGGCGACGAAGCGGCCGTGCTTGGCGGCGAGGTCACGCACCAGCTTCGCGCGAGCCTTGTGCTCGTCGGGGGTGCCGTGGGAGAAGTTCAGGCGGGCGACGTCCAGGCCAGCCAGAATCAGCTGTTCGAGAACTTCCGGCGAGTTACTGGCCGGGCCAAGGGTAGCGACGATTTTGGTACGACGGACGGACATGCAATGACTCCTGAGTTCAAGCGCTGAGTGAGGCTACTACGCTCCGATGTTGTAGTCATTGTTCGTTTGCACTACTTATTCGCTTGTTTCTTTAACCGAATACTTTCGGTTGCAGGCAGCCTGAAGATTTTCGCTCACGGGTCGATACAGAGCTCAAGACAGGAGAACCCCCATGCGAATCGTGCTCATAGTCGTCCTTACCCTTAGTGTTGTGGGCTGCACCCGTTGGTCGATGAACCATCATTTGAATAACGCCTACAGCGCCTATGACCGGGGCAATTGCGAGCAGGTGATGCTCGAACTGTCCAAGGTCGAACGCGACAGCCGCGCGCGGCCTTACGTGTGGCCGGAAGTGTCGATGATGCGCGGGCTGTGCCTGGAGCGGCAGAAGATGTATATCGATGCGGTTCAGACCTATCAGTTCATCATCGCGTCGTACCCGCAAAGTGAATACGCCTTCCGCGCCCGTGCCCGCATTGAAACCCTGCAGAGCCTTAACCACTACCCGACGCACAGTGCAGCGGCTGTTAAACCGACGCAGTTCTGATGGCAGTAACCCTGTGAACGCTGGCTCACTGGCGGTGGTGAGCTATAGTCCAGGGAACCGGTTTTAGAGCTTTGCTTCTGAACCGGGGCAACACCTGTGACCGGCACAAGCAAGACTCTGCGCTGTCAGGACGGCGCACCGGGAGCGGGGAGAGCGGGCAAAGACTTGATGCACGCCCGTTCCGAAGCAGTAGTGCGGCTCTGCTTAAGAGCCTGGCATAGCGAAATTGCACATGTTCACCGACCGCCGAATCGAGCGGCATCAACTGCCGTACTTCTTGAAAGTGTTCAACGGCATCACCGGCAAACCCATCGGCAATCTGGGCAATGTTTCTGAAGACGGGCTGATGCTGATCAGCCAATTGCCGATGATGATCGGCGCCGACTTCAACCTGCGCCTGAAAATTCCCGCCAGCGAAGGTGGCCAGCAGATCATCGAATTGCAGGCCTGTTGCCTGTGGTGTCACGAAGACGTAGCCCCCCAACATTATGACGCCGGTTTCAGCCTGCAACGGGCACCGCCGGAGTATGGGCAATTGGTGGAGGCGTTGAAGCTGTATTTCAGTTTTCAGCCATTGCCTGCCTCTGCATGACACCGCAAAAGATCGCAGCCTGCGGCAGCTCCTACAGGACCGGTGTCCATACGCAAAATATGCGGCGACCACGGTCGGTGTAGGAGCTGCCGCAGGCTGCGATCTTTTGATCTTGCTGTTACATCGTCTTGATCGCTTGCTCGTTTTCCACCAACAACAACCCCAACTCACTCGACTGATAAATCGCGACCATTCGTCGGGACTGTCACAAATGACAGATGTAATACCCCCATGGTTCCGCGTAAAAAAACCGCAAGCAATCGCTCTTCCGCTTTCAGGTGTATTTAGAGCGCACACCTTGGCCTGCTGGAGATTCATGATGAGCAAGGACTACTTCAACTCACCCCTCAAACAACTTTTCGAGTTGGCGCCAGGCACCCTCGACCACTCTGTCCAGGTCAACTACGAGCGCTTTATCAACGAGGGCGGCTCGGTTTTCGAATTGTTGAAAATGGGGCGTGAGGGGGTGGTGCAGACGTTCACGTTGAGCAGTGATGAAGCGCAAGCGTTGCTGGACAAAGCCAAGAGCCTGGCGGTGCACAGTGCCCGTGAATATCGTGAACAACGACTGGTGAGGAAGGGGCCGCCTAATCCGCTGCATCGCACCGGGATCAGGGCATTGGTGGATACGCCCAGCTTCGACGATTTGTTCAACCCGGACTGGGAAGCTGCTGCCCCTGCACAAAGCCTGGATTCGAGCATTTCCCCAGCGGCCTATTTTCTGCGGCTGGTAGAACTCGCTCGAGCGCTGGAAGAACGAGCCGTAAAAAAGAAGTTCACCTTCGAAGCCCGGCGGCCCGATCTGACATCGCTCATCATCGATCCGACCAGCGCCTTTCAGATCAAACCAACCATCACTTTGGTCAATGAAGTGCTAGAAAGCATTATCAAGAATCACCTCGCTCCGCAATTGCTGGAAGGTCAGGTTGTCGATGACAAATTACTGGAAACACGGTTTCCGCATCGCTCCATGCCCTTCGAGTGGTACGCCGAGCAATACAAAGTGGTGCTGGCGAAGAACAAGCTCTCTCTGGGCGAGGTGGTGCGATCGATCGATCACACTGCTCCCTACTTCAGACGGCCTGGCGTGCGGGGTGATTTTTCGGATATTGCATTGCGTCAATCGTGCAATCTCGGACCGCAGCAGCAGCGTTTATTGATCGAGAATTTTGTTATTCCCGGCAACGCGGCGGTTTTTTACACAAAAAACTTTGGATCTACTGCTGACAAACTTAAGGACTCGGTACATTTCTGCGCGCAAACCTCGATTGATGCGAAAGCATTGACCTCGCTGTTGTCCATAGAAGAGTTTGTACCAAAACAATCCAGCAACGTCAGCCTGCCAACCACGACGGCGACGGTAACGCCCAAAGAGTTTGGTTCGCGCTACATTAATTATGGCTTGGCAGCGGCGATGGACCTGTCGGATCCGGCAGATGGCACACGCCAATTCGTCCGGCACGATCTCAATCGCTTTGACCGGATGAACCGCATGCTGCGTCTGAGCCGCTGGCTGGACCTGCCTCCAGACCAATGTGATCGACTGATCATGGCAGCGTTCAATGCCGAAGTACGGGGCGATTTCGTTGACCCTGCAACCCGATTGAAGGAGTTGGCAGACAGACCCTCCAGAATTACCAACAATACCCTTCGAGTCATCGGCTTGTTCCAGGAGTTCCGTCTGCAGTTCAAGTGCACTGCAGAGCAATTCGCTGCATTGATTGACGAGATTTCCCCTTGCGGTCGCGGAGAAGAATTGTCTCAGTTCGACCGCATTTTCAACGTCCAGGCCTTGTTCGACGCGCCGCTGAAACTGGATAACCGCTTTTTCGCGATCGAGCCTCAAACCCGCAACGACAAGCGCACCGTCGATCAGATTTGCAGCAGCCTGGGCCTCAACCAGGAAACCTGGCTATACCTCGCGCGCTTCGTCGCCAAGAGTTATAACCAGCGCGACGAACTGCAGTGCAGTCTGTCGGTCGTGTCTTCATTTTATCGCTTGGTACTGCTCGCTTCTTTTTTGCGCATCAACCCGATAGAACTGGCAGCCTTGCTGGAAACCTTGAGTGAGCGCGGTGCAAGCGAAGTGGTGCAACGACTGCTCGGCGAGCCTCGCCTATTGATCAGCGGCACCGGTGGCGTCGGTGATGTGCTGAGTGTTATCCATGCGGCACAAACCTGTGTCCAGTGGTTGCAGGAAAACGACCTGACTGTGACCTGGCTGGTACAGCATGTGGCTCAGGTGATTGCTCCCCCCATGGCCACTGAAGCAGACGTCATGTTGCTGCAAGAAATCCACGGGCGATTGCAGCCGGTGCGGCTCACTGAAGAAGTCTTCACGGCAGCGGGTGTTCCACAGAACAACGCCGTCCCTTCGCGAGGTTGGCTCTCTCTACTGGATCAACTGGTAGATGCCGATGGCCTGGTGTCGAACCTTCCCAGCGATGAGAACGATTACGAACGGGCCGTTGCCGAGATTCAAGCGGCAGTGGCGGACGCGAAATTACCCGAAGCCGATGTGGATAATGCCCGCGCGGTCATTTTGGCATTGGTGCTGCAGGCCCGGGATGCGCAATGCGCAGTGATTCAGGAAAGTCTGTCTGTGTATTTGAGTGTGTCACCAGATGTGGTGTTGCCGCTGCTCAAATGGGTCAACAAGGGTGGTGTTTACCTGTTGGTGATGGAAACCACACGGGCACTCGCAGCGGTTACTTCGGGGGCCGATAAAATCAATGTTGGTGATGATGTGCTTAACCTGCTGGAGCATCTGGTACAGCGGGCCGAGGTCGTTAATAAGTTGTCGTTGAGTTCCGCGATGCTCGTAGCCCTGACGACGCGACGGAACTGGCAATGGTTCGGCCTCAATGATGCGCAAGCACTTACCTTGAGTACGTTGTATCAACTGACACTGTTTCAGCGAGCTGTCATGCACACCGGGCAGCCCGCCCAAACGCTGTTGCAATACCTGGAACTGGTCAACGCTTTACCGGCCATGCTGACGCCGGAAGATCAGCGGCTGATCCGTGATTCCGCCGCGACTCGACTGGCGGTGGTGCTGAAGTGGGGCGTCAGGGAGGTGCTTGAATGCATCCTCTATTTGAGCCCTGCGATGCCGATCGTTCGTGACGTCACCACGCTGGATGCCCTGCTGCGCATTCGTGGGCTGGCGACCCGCAGTGGGCTGGATGCGAAAGCCATTATCCGATTGGGATCGCTCACTCCAGACAGCGACACCCCCGCCTATCGTGACGTGGCGGAACACGTCCTTGAGAGCCTGTCCGAGTCGACGGTAGAGGGGCAATCCAGGGAAATTGGCGAAATCGGCCAGAGCGTGACTCACGAAATCCGCTGCATCAATGACACCCTGATAGCCAATGCTGAGAATCAGGTTGCGCTGGTCGAGTTGTGCTTGCGTGATCTTGCCAACCGACCAATGCCGAATATCACGGTTCGGTGGACCTCCGACCGCCCCGGTTTGCTGGAGGATATTTCAATTACCGATCATGAGGGCCGTGCGGTCATTCGCTTCAGGCCAGAAAAAGGGACGTGGATGGGCGCGGTGCAGATCAAAGGCTCTTATGGTCTGGCTCAGGTGGTTTATGCACCGAAGATCATTGTCGACTGCGATGAGTTCTCGCTTGGCTTTGACCTTGGCGGCACAACTGATCCAGAACCAGACGAGACGTTTCTGGCGGGCGGCGAAGGGATCTTTCCGGTGTGGGTGCGTCTTGTCGACGAGCACTCCAACCCAGGGGTTGGTCGTACCGTGACGTTTTCAGGACAGGGCGTGGTGGCTGATCCTCTAGTGGCAATTACAGATGCGGAGGGCATCGCCCGCACCCGTGTCAGAAGTATTGAGCCTGTTGAAGAAGCGAGTCTGGTGGCCAGTTACAGCACCAAGGATTCGAAGGTCATCAACAACATCACCTTTGTCGACAAGCCGTCTATCACTCTCCTGGAAGTGGTGTCGATGGCCGTGGACGGGGAGCCACTGGTGCTTCGTTGCCATGTGTTCGGGTTGGGCAGGCTGCCGTCCCCTGGTGTGTCGGTTGGCTTGTACCTCGATGCTGCAGAGGAGCCGATTGAAACAAAACTCACCACTGAGGAGGGGATCGCGGAGTTCACCGTGCCTGACGTTAAAGCAGGGAAACAGACATTTACCGCCAAGGTCGAGATGGACGAGCAACAGCTTGAAATCGATGTGGCCAGATCGGCGGTTATTCACGGAGAGTCTGCGGACTATCGGTTCCCTGTGGCAGGTTCAGGTACGCCTACCTTACTGTGGGTCACGGTCAGAGAGGAGTCGCATAACCAGTCCCGGTTCATTGCCAACTGCCCGATTTTGTGGAGCGTTGCAGGTCCGGGTGGAGAACCGCTGGCATCTGTCAGCATCCCTACCGACGCAATTGGGCGCTCAACCTACCCCTTCGAGGTTGATGTGGCTGGAAAGTATGACGTGACCGCAGTTCGTGAGGCTGGCGCGGAGGACCAGCGCATATTCGATCTTCAAGTCGTTCCGGCCATTGACTGGACGTTCACGTTGACCGACACCACGACAAGTATTCCTGACAGCAGCGTGCCACTGGCCTTTATCAGAGGTCATCAATACAAGCTCGTAATCAACTTGCCTGATGGCGTCGACCTGGAAGGGGCTCGTGCGATGCTGGCGTGGGACAGTGATTTCTCGGCGAAGGGGATGGGAATGCTGTTTACCCCGGCAACCGGTGCCTATGTAGCGATCGGCGCCAATGGCACGTCCCTCAGTTGGGATATTAGTTGCCAGAATCTGCGCAACGGCGCCTTCGATTTGACCTTCTACTGCGATCGACTTGATCAGCGCCTGATATTGCCGGGTCGCCTGGATGCACCACCTCCGGTGGTGGCGATTCCTGCCCAAAACGCTGAAGTGGACGTTCAACCGGAGCTCAGCGGTACGGGTAGTTCCTCGGCGCAGATATATGTATTTGAAGGTAAGCAGGGCGCGCTGCTGGCAAGAACCAGCGTAGGCGCTGACGGCAACTGGAAAGTAACGATTGCCGAACCACTTTCAACAGGGCCGCATGTGTTCTCGGTCAAACAACGACACATCGACACAACCGAAGCATGGGCGCCGGATGTTCACGTGCACGTTGGAAAAAAGTCATTGATTAATCCCTGAACACTTATTGCTGAATATTGAACGGGTGTTTTTATTGAAACTGCCGGGTGCATGCTGCATTCAGGAGCATTAAAAAATGATTAACTCCATCATTGGTACATTGGAAGAAAGGCGCTGCTCGGCCTTGGCGGATTTTTATTTGGGGCAAGTGACGCCCAATGATCCTGATGCCAAGGAGCTTAACCTGACGTCGTTGGATGACTTATATCAATATTTTTTATTGGACAGTCAGGTTGGCCAGGAACCCGATACTTCGCGGCTGGCTGAAGCCATTGCTTGCCTTCAACAGTATATAGGTGCTGTCTACGGTGGTCTGGAGCCTGGTCATGCAACAGAGTTTACTCAAGAAGAGTTAATTGCCTGGCATCGGCGCTATTGCAATATCAGTGATTGGGCCGGTTATCAGATGTTGCTCGATTATCCGGAGAATTGGTTGAATCCGACGTTGCGTCTTGGAAAGTCCGATTCGTTCAAGGAGTTGGAGAATAACCTGAGTCAAAGTACGCTCAATGAAGCGGCTGTGCAAACGGCGCTGTTTGAGCATTTGAAGAACTTTGAAGAGGTGTGCAATCTCGATCTGGTTTCGGGCTATATCAATAGTATCGATGGTGTGGGAACTGGAAAGGGCCAGAGTTTCAAAAATGCCGATTATTATTTTATTGGTCGGCAAAGGGTACAGCCTTTTGGCTATTTCTGGCGCAAAGCCCATGTTGATTTAAACAGTAATAGCAAGTTTCTTGACCCTGCGGCTTGGACCGAGTGGGCCCCCATCACTTTGCCAACTGCGAAGGATACGGTGGAAATGCGCCCAGTATTTTTCGCCGGACGCTTGATGGTGGTTCAGGTTGAGCGTTTGGAAATGGTCGATTTTACGATCGAGTATGAAGGTGGTCATCTTAAATTAAATGGTTGGTGGGAGTTTGAGATAAAACTTTCCTATCTGGCTGCGAACGGAGTATGGTCGACCCCGACGAGTCTGGGGAAAAAGAAGCTGAAGCATTGGTTTGGTGACCCTTCAACGAAGTTGGCAGTTGTGAATTATGCTGGCGACAAAAGTAGCGATGACAGGTTGGTTATATGTTTTGCTGCTCAGGACCCTTATGAAAAATGGGATTATTTTTTCGCGGCGAGAAATTCGATATTCGATGACGTGCTGGGTTCCGGCGAAGACTTTAAGTCGCTGATTGCTGACCCATTCGCTGACACCCGTTTGCAACATAATTTGAAAAATGGTGCGGTCACCCTCGGTGATGCACCACAGATCAGCAAGCAGAAATCCGGGGCGCAGTTCCTGGATATTTCAAAGTTGAATATCACCGATCTCAAATGGATTCGCCTCAATTCTCTTTTTGCTCCGGAACTGGTAGCCAAAGCGGCTATCTCCATTGATGACATCTTGAGTCTGGTTACTCAGAACACAAAAGAACCATTGCCGGTTGAAGGCATAAATGACGAAATTAGATGGGCTCCCATCGATTTCAACAGTGCCCACGGCACTTTTTATTGGGAACTGTTCTTTCACCTGCCATTCCTGATTGCCCATCGGCTCTGCGAACAGCGCAACTACCATGAGTCGCAACGCTGGTATCAATACATATTCAACCCGCATATTCGCACCGAAAGCACCCGCGAAGCGGTTCCCGGTGAGCAGTTCTGGTTTTGTCGCCCATTGCTGGAAGAGGGCAGTATCAGCTTCGAGGCCAAAGGGTTGGTTGACCCTGATGCCATCGCCTTTTCCAATCGCATTCACTATCGCAAAGCTATTTTCATGGGCTACGTGCGTTGCATCATCGCGCATGCCGACTCGCTTTATCGTCGATTGACCCGCGACAGTCTGACGGCAGCAAAACTGCAATATGTGCGTGCGTTGTCACTGATGGGGGCGGCACCCACAGCAAAAGCCATGAGCCACTGGAAACCGCAGTCAGCCAAAGACATTCTTGACGACCTGGCAGAAACCGTTTCACCCCTGGAATCGTTCGCGGGAACACTTGATGTCGACGTCGCGAACCTGCCCGCCCGCGTCGAGGGCACACCCGATTTTGAAGTATTGAAGCTGGGTGTCTTTCGTCCATTCACCAACGAGCAGTTGCTGGACACCTGGAAGTACATTGACGAGTGCTTGTGGAACATGCGGCATAACCTGACCATCGATGGCAAACCGATGATGCTGGCGCTGTATGCTCCGCCGACGAATCCACTTGATTTGCTTCGCGCCCAGGCTGGCGGTTCATCGGGGGCAACGCGCAATGCGGGCGGGTGGAAGACGATTCCGCATTATCGGTTCCGTACCCTGCTGTCCACGGCACAAAACGCAGTGCAAACGCTGATCGGCTTTGGTCGGGAAGTGCGTCAGCTGATGGAGCAGAGTGACCGTGGGCAGTTGGAGGAGCTGCAGCAGAGTCATGTCATCGCACTGGGAGCACATGCCAGGACCATTCAGGAGGAAACGATCAAGCAGATGGAGGCATCGCTGCAGGGGCTTAAACAAAGTCAGAAAATGGTTGAAGAGCGGGCGCGGCACTATAGGGATATCAGTGCCAGCGCGCTTTTGGTGCCGGAAATAGCTGGGGACCTCGCTAACATTGGAGGCAGGCTAACGGCTGCCGTAGCCGCAGCGCCAAATACTGCTGCAGCTGCTGCGAGGGCCATACCAAATATTTTCGGTATGGCGGTCGGTGGCTCGGATTTTGGGGCACCGCTGGACGCCGTATCTCATAAATTGTACGCAGCTAGCAGTTTACAATTTGCAATCGGCGACATTCTACATCGATCAGCTTTTTATGCCCGTCGAGAACAAGAGTGGGACTTTGCAGAAAGACAGGCCAATAGCGAGCTGCTGGTCCTTCAGGAACAGCTGACGGCACAACAACACTCTCTCAACGCAGCGAGAAGCAGCCTGGCGCAAACACAAAAAGCCAATGACCAGGCCCAGGAAATTTTTTCCTTTTACAAAACCCGGTCCACCAATGTTGAACTCTATCGTTGGTTGCTGAGCCAGATGGCCACGTTGTACTTCCAGGCTTACGACGCCGTGGTGGGCATTTGCCTGAGTGCGCAAGCCAGCTTTCAATACGAGATGGGCGATTTCGACACGCAGGTCATTCGCCCTAATGTCTGGATGGACCATCACCATGGCCTGAGTGCGGGCGAATCCATGTTGCTTGACCTGTTGCGTCTGGAACGCATGTATCTTGAGCGAAACGAACGCCGGCTGGAGCTGACCAAAACCATCTCTTTGCGCGATCTGTTCGAGAAAGCAGAGTTCATCTCAGGGAAAGACTGGGCAGCGGTGATAGCCGAACTCAAGAATGGCAAACTTGAATTTAACTTTTCCCAAAGATTATTCGACAGTGATTATCCCGGCCATTACTGCCGGCAGATCACGAGTGTCTCGCTGTCTCTGCCCGCGGTGCTCGGTCCTTATCAGGATGTTCACGCCATTTTGACGCAAACCGGCAGTACCACAGTACACAAAGCCGATATCGACTCACTTGACTGGTTGTATGGCGACGGAGAGGAAATGCCACCGCCGGGGATTTTTCTGAATCCGCGCCCCAATCAACAACAGGGAATCAGCCACGGTCTGGATGACTACGGTTTGTTCCAGCTGAGTTTTGGTGATGAACGCTACCTGCCATTTGAGGGAACAGGAGCGGTATCGCATTGGCACTTCGAATTACCACGACCCAAATCGCCAGACCAGATCAAACTGATCGACAGCCTGACAGACATCATAGTGCACGTGCGATACCTGGCGAAGGTCGGAGGTTCAGCCTACACCAAAGCTGTTCTGGACAAACTGGGTGATTGAGGGTGGCGCTGCCCTGAGGGCTTTGGGGGGCGTTAGTTTGACAACCGGGTCGAATTCATCGACCTCGCAACTGTTGATTGATAGAGGTGAATGCAACATGAACGATGACGATATCAAAGGGCGCAATTTGATTTTACGCGGCAAATTTCCCTCAGACTGGAGGAGCTCCTGGACGCATGATAACGTGGGAAACGCAGTGATACAGAATGATGATATTGTAGGTAACTACTTGGCAATGAATAACCTTGCAAAGGTGGAACAGAAAATAGATACGGTCACTTTTTCTGAATCCCAGATGACGGGAGTGGCGTATCGGATTGCCTTTATGTATGAAAACTATCAAGACGGCGAGAATTCAAAAGTCGTAGTGATAACCAGCAAGGGAAAAGAATTCCCCATTGATTTGAGTGGCAAGACTGCTAGTCAGCCGCTTGCCGATTGGAACCGCTATGACCTGAATGAGCTGGATGTTTTTGAGGCGGAGGATACCGATTTTACTGTGCAGTTGCATGGTTCTAGCAAAACCGGTGGGGCCGCACTGCGTATGGTAAATGTTGAAGTGGATGTGAAACTAATCCCCCTTGCACTAAAAACTATCCAACTCGACGATAGGGTTTACGAACCGCAGAGCAGGCGTGTTTTATCGTCGAGTTGAATGACCGTCAACAACGCCCCCTAGATCGATCCTGCTTTTTTTCTACTCAGGTAGTGTGTGACCAGAGCAGGGCCCAACTGTTCAGGTCGGGCATCCACCACCTGCACTCCATGAGCACTCAACCGCTCATGGAGTTCTGCCCGTGCATTCAGGTAATCAACCGTGCCGCAATAGGCCAGTGCCTCCTGCAAGGTTTGCACCGGTGTATGGCGCAGACTGTCGAGCACGTCTTCCCTCAGGCTGGCGACTATCACCCGGTGCGCCTTGCCCATGCGATTGACGGCGGTCAGCAAATCTTCATCGTCCTCAACGCGCAAGTTGGTCACCAAGACCACCAGCGCCCGGCGCTGCTGCCGAGCCAGTAACAGGCTGGCAGCGGCCTGATAATCAACACTGTGGTGAGTGCTTTCCAGGTCATAGACCGTGTTGAGCAGTGTGTTGAGATGGCTGGTGCCTTTTACCGGTGCAAGGTAGCGCGGCTGTTCGCTGGCAATTGTACTCAGCCCCACCGCATCGCCCTGCCGTAACGCCACGTAGCTCAGCAACAGACAGGCATTGAGCGCGTGATCGAAGTGCGACAGCTCATCATCCTGGCTGCGCATATGCCGGCCGCAGTCGAGCATGAAGATAATCTGCTGGTCGCGCTCATCCTGATACTCCCGTGCGATCGGTGTACGTTGGCGGGCGGTGGCTTTCCAGTCGATCTGGCGCAGGCTGTCGCCTTCGCGAAACTCCCTGAGCTGGTGAAACTCCAAGCCCAGGCCGCGTCGTTGTCGCTGGCGCACGCCGAGCTGGCTGAGCCAGTTGTCCACCGCCAGCAGTTGGCCGCCGTAGAGGCGCGCGAAGTCGGGGTAGACGCGGGTGTGGTCGGTCACGCTGAGTAGACGTTTGCCGGACCAAAGGCCCAATGGACTCGGCAGGTTGACTTCGCAATGTTCGAAGGTGAAGTGGCCGCGCTTGAGTGGGCGCAGGCGATAGCCAGCCTCGCTGTGCTGGCCGGGCTGAAGTTCGACCGAAAGGGGAAGGTTTTCGAAGCTCAGGCCGTTGGGCACATGGTCGAAGATCTGTATGTTCAGTGGTTGGGGGAAGTCATGCACGACTTCCAGTCGCACTTCACTCTAGCGACCCAGCGCCAGGCTGCCACGCATTTGTCGTCGTATGCGGGGGGAGGGCAGGCGTTGGAGGCCGATGGCGTCGAGTATTGCCAGGGCCAGCAGCGCCAGCAGCAATCCCCAGTTGATCGACAACAGGCTCGAAGGAACGGTGACGTCCAGCGCCCGCAATGCACCGAGCACGATGCCGATAACCAGCAGCAGTGCCAGCCAGATCAACAGCAGGCGCGAGGGTTTCATGGGGTAACACCGTGCAGCCAGATCAAAAGATCGCAGCCTTCGGCAGCTCCTACAGGTGCACAGCGGGCCACGACGTTCAAACCCGTGGCGCCGGCACTTGGTCGAGCAGTTGCCGCAGCACCTGATCGACTTCCAGCCCTTCTATATCCAGCTCCGGCGCGATGCGTACGCGATGGCGCAGCACCGCCAGGGCGCAGCCCTTTATGTCATCCGGAATCACGAACTCGCCGCCGCGCAACAAGGCGCGTGCCCTGGCACATCGCACCAGGGCAATGGAGGCCCGAGGCCCGGCACCGAGGGTCAGGCCGGGCCAGTTGCGGGTGGAGCGTGCCAGGCGCACGGCGTAATCGAGCACCTGATCGTCCAGCGGCAGGTCGCTGGCGATGCGTTGCAGGGCCAGTACATCCTTGGCCTGCAACAACGTGCGGATCGGTTGGACATCGAGCATGTCGGCCCGGGTCGAGCGGCTGACCTGACGGACCATGTTCAACTCCTGGTCGGCGTCGGGGTAATCCATACGTACCTTGAGCATGAAGCGGTCGAGTTCGGCTTCCGGTAGCGGATAGGTACCTTCCTGTTCGATCGGGTTTTGCGTGGCGAGCACCATGAACGGCTGCGCAATCGGCAATGGCCGGCCTTCGAGGGTGACTTGCCGCTCCTGCATGGCTTCGAGCAGCGCCGCCTGGGTTTTCGCCGGGGCACGGTTGATCTCGTCGGCGAGCAACAGGTTGGTAAACAACGGCCCTTTGCGCAGCTTGAATTGCTCGGTCTGCAAGTCATACACCGCATGCCCGGTGACGTCGCTCGGCATCAGGTCCGGGGTGAACTGGATGCGCGCGAACTCACCGCCGAAGCAGCGGGCGAGGGCGCGCACCAACAGGGTCTTGCCCAAACCCGGTACGCCTTCGAGCAGCACATGGCCGCCGGCGATCAGCGCCGTCAGGACGTCGTCGATCACACTGTCCTGGCCGATCAAGGCTTTTTGCAATTCATGGCGTACGGCCTGGGCCAGGTGGCTGGCACGCTGACGTTGTTGAGTGGCATGACTCGCTGCGTCGGGCTCGATCGGATGACTCATAGGGCGTTCCTCAAGGTTTGCAGGTGGGCGACCTGACGGCTGAATTCAACGCTGGAAAGCCGTTGCTTCGGTCGCGGGCTCATGGCCTGGCTGATGGCGCGTGTGGGTTGGCCGGTCAGGCGCGCGAGCACCAGCCATTGTTCGGCGACGGCGAGCTGTTCAAAACCGGGATGGCGACGCCGCACGCGCCGCAGGATGTCTTGCTGCAAGGCTTGCAGCAGGCCGGCCTGACCGTTGCGGCGCAACAGGAAGTCGGCACTGGCGCGCAGGTGCTCCTGCAGCTGACGGCGCGCTTTCGGCGCCGGTTCCAGCAATGGCCCCTGACGCACACCGAAGTGCCAGAAACCCAGGCCGATCAAAGCGAACAACGCGACCAGCGCCTGGGGAAAGTAACGCAGCAGCAAGGTCGGCAGGCTGTCGTGATCGGTGTTGAAGATCAGCGTCACGCGGGTGTCGGCGGTCAGGTACCAAAGCAGCCAGGCGTTGTCGTACCGGTCGATGGCCGGGGTTTTCCACAAGTCGGCATCGGTGACCACGATGATCGAGCCGAGGCCGTATTTGAGTTGCATCATGTGCGTGGCCCTGGCGCTGTTGGCCCAGGCCTGGGCGAGGTTTTTCGGGTCTTCGAGATGGAACGCGGTATCGAAACCGGCATAGGCCGGGGCGTCTTCGTTTTCCAGATAGAGCTTGGTCAGTTGCGGGTACGGATCGTCACCGACATCCGGCGGCGGGTCCTTGAGGTCTTTGCTCAGAGATTGGTGCAGTTGCACCCGATCGAGCAGCAGGTCATTGCTATGGCCGATTTTTTCATCCCACAGCGATTCGGCGACGAACAGAAGCCGCCCGCCGGCCCGGGTCCAGTTCAGCACCTGGTCGATCTGCCGTGGGGTCATGTTGTAGCGATCCCCGAGCAACAGCAGGCTGTGTTGATGCGGGTCGAGGCTGGGCAGGATGTCGAGGCCGTTGGCGTGGTCGACGCTCAGGCCTTGCTTGCGCAGGAACAGCTCCGCCGCCAGATATGGGTTGGCCCTGGCTTCGGGGGAGGGACCGTGGTCGATGTCGGTCTGGTAGGGGGTTGCCTTGAGGTACAGATAAAAGCCCAGCGTCGCCAGCAACACGGCGACCAACGCAGCGGCTATCGACCCCCAGCGCCGATTCAACGGACAACCTGCGAGCCGAACAGAATGCGCCAGCCGTTACACAGTTCCTGCTGCACCTGAGCGGGCGGCAGGCGATGACCGTAGGCCATGTTTTGCCAGTGCCCGGTCAGGTTTTTGCTGTAGGCCAGCAAGGCCGGTTGCTGTAATAGCTCGATACGCTGGAGCACCTGGCCTTCAGTGTCGGCGGACTTGAGCGCGATGTTGAAGTCGTGCAACAGGTGGCTGAGCAGGGCGCGATAAAGCAGACCAAGCGCTTCGCGTGGATGAGTCTGCCAAAGACTTTCGGCGTGGGCGGCGATGTCGGCGGGCAGGGATTCGGGCTTGAGGTCCATGCCGAATGCCTGCTGCGGTAACGGTCCCGTGGCTCTGTTGACGGGGATTGGTCGAAGGCTGACGAACGCCTGCAACCCGTCGCGATAGCGCCAGATCAACAGGCCGACGGCACCTATGACGATGCCCCACAGCACGATTTCAATCAGGGTCGCCAATGCCCCGAAGCGTTGCCCCTCGAACAGCTTCAACAGGGCCTTCAACCATTGCGGTGTCTTGCCATTATCCGCGGCTTCAGCACTCGATTGCTCTTCGCCAAAGCGGTAGCGCGTCACCGTTTCCCGGTTCTTGAAGGGCGGCTGTTCGAGGATCGACTTGATGCTGTCCCTGGAGGCCTGGCTGGTCAGGGGCTGGTCCAGCAGGCGCGGGCTGTCGGGTGAGATGGCCGGTTCGGCGGCCCACAGGTTGTGGGTGGTCGGCACCTGCAAAATCACGGCCATCAACAGGACAGCGCCTGCACTGGTGAGGCGCTGGCGCATTCGGCGGAACACCAGTTCGATATCCCAGGCCTCCAGCACGGTGCGCCGGTTCAGGTAAAGGCTGAAGCCGCAGGCGACATAGATCGGCTCCCAGACCACCAGCACCAGTGCATAAAAGCCGTTGGTCAGGTGTTCCAGCCAACGCCAGTCCTGGTTGGCCGCCGAGATCAGCGACTGCCAGCTCCAGTCGAGCGCGACCTGCTGTGGCAGGAGTAGATAGAACAGCACCATCAAGCCGATCCACAACGCGCCCTCCAGGTGCGCACCGATGATCGTCAGCCAGCGTGCGGCGCCGGCGTCTCGCTGCAACAGCACCTGTAGGCGCTGTTGCCGTTGCTGCCCGTGGAGTCCTTCGAGCTGCACCACCGGCATGACGAAGCTGCGGTGCAAACTCAGGCGTCTCCAGGTCAGGCTGGCCAGCAATTGCGGTTTGAGCAGGCGCGGCCATTGGTGCAGGGCCTGCTTGAGCGTGGGCGTTTCACCGAACATGGCTTTGGACAGGATGTACAAGGGCAAGCGTTCGAACGCCGGCTTCAGCCACCAGAAAATGAACACGGCGAGCGAGGGCGAATCCCGGAATCCCCAACTGAGCAGCACGAAAATGGGCAAGGTGACCATGGCCCAACTGGTCATTAACAGGCGTCGGTGGCGCTGGCTCAGGAGCACCCCGAGGTCCATGGCTTCCCAGGTCGAGCGCGGGCGAATCACCACCGTGGCGTCACTCAGGCGCATGGCGGCGACGTCCGGCGAACACGAGATAAACCACCACCAGCAGCCAGAGCGCGGCGCCGACCAGGTACTTGGTCTGGTGCGAAGGGCCGGTCATTGACGACCAATAGGCTTCGATAAAGGCCGCGATCAACAGAAACAGCATGACCCCGCAGATCAGCAGCACGCTCTTGCGCGCCGCCAATCGCAAGGCCTCGCCCCGTGGCAGGCGCCCCGGGGCGATCAACGCCCAGCCCAGCTTCAGGCCAGCGGCACCGGCCAGGGCGATGGCGCTGAGTTCGAAAGCGCCATGGCCGATCACGAATGACCAAAAGGTTTGCCCGTAGCCGACGTAGGTCAGGTGCCCGGCCACCGCCCCGATCATCAGGCCGTTGAAAATCAGGAAAAACACGCTGCCCAGGCCGAACAGCAAACCACTGGCGAAGGTCTGAAAGGCGATGCCGATGTTGTGCATGATGTAGTAGCCGAACATCGCCCAGTCCTCACTGGCGGCCCGCTCCGCCGTGCGCCCGAGGTGACCGGCAACGGGGTCGTACATGCTTTGCATCTCACTGACCTGTTCGGCGGGGATCAGGTTGTAGACCAGATCCGGGTACAGGTACACCAGCAGCGCGAAGCCGGCCAGGCTGGCAAAGAACATCAGGCTGGCGGCGAGGACGAAACGCCACTGTTCGCGCACCAGTCGCGGAAAGTCGGCCAGGATGAATGCCAGCATGTTGGGCCCCAGACCGCTGCGGTGTCGGTAAAGCTGTTGATGCCCGCGCAGCACTTGTTGCTGTAAGACTTCGATCAGAAAACTGCTGTAGCCACGCTCCCGTGCGAGTGCCAAGTGTTGGCAGAGGCGTCGGTAATCCTTTGGGAAACCGCTGGTGTCGGTGACTTTGCCGTCGCGTTCCAACTGCTCGAGCAGGTGGGAGAAGCGGTCCCATTCGGCCTTGTGCCGGCTTTCAAACAGGCTTTGCTTCATGTCGGCCCCAGCAAGCCGCGGGCGATGCCATTGAGCTCGGTCACCGCCTGTGCAGGCTGGACTTTTAATGGTTGGGCGAGGATCGCGGCCAGTTCATTGACCCGCGCCTGGGAGAGTTCGCCCTGGCGCTCGGTAAACCCGAGAATCGCCTGTTGCTCGGTGAGTGTCAGGGCAAAGGCCGGGCGGCGGGGCTGGGCTTCAGGGGGTTCGGGCCGGGTGTGCGATTGTTCGCGGTAGATCACCAGGGTCCCGGCGGCGATATCGCCGAGGCGCTTGAAGTGGGGATGTTGCAGGCAACTGATGGCCCCGAGGAAGTAACCGAAGGGCAACAGGTCAACAACGCGCAGCAGGTTGCGCAGCAGCGAAGCGGACCAGCCAACCGGGGTGCCATCGTCGTGCACCACCTGCAGTCCCATCCATTGCTTGCCTGGCGAGCGGCCGTGGTTCAGTACCTCGAACAGCACCATGTACCACCAATTCACTACGAACAGCAGGATCGAACCGAGCCCGGCGCCCAGTTTGCCGAGCATCGCCAGTGCTATGAACAGCACGCCCAGGACCAGGCCGCGCAAACCAAGATCGATGGAGAATGCCAGCGCGCGGACCATCAGCCCGGCTGGCCGCAGTGGCAGGTCGACGCCCTCCGGTGTTTCGACCTGGTACCGCGTATCCAGTGGCGGTGACAGCGGCGCGTTCCCTGGCAGTGCTGTGGTCTCGAGCATGGGCAACCTGACGATGTGGCCTGGATCGGGATTCTTTGTCCATCCGATGCTAGCAGCCTATACGGGGGAGACGACATAACTATGTAGTGCATGGCGAGTCGCGCAAGGTGCTTGAATGACAAGACTACTGGCCGGGGCGGGAGGTGAACGCCTAGACTTTGCCGATCTTCAGTTCAGGAATCGCCCGTGACCTCCATCTTCTGGTACGACTACGAAACCACTGGCATCAATCCCCGTTGCGACCGTCCGTTGCAAATGGCCGGCCTGCGCACCGACTTCGATCTCAATGAAATCGACGCGCCGGTCAATCTTTACTGCCAGCCCAGTGACGACATCCTGCCGCATCCTGCCGCCTGCACCATCACCGGAATCACCCCCGGGCAACTGCAGGCGCAAGGCTTGAGCGAAGCCGACTTCATGACCCGGGTGCATGCGCAACTGGCCGCGCCCGGTACCTGTGGCGCGGGGTATAACACCTTGCGTTTCGACGACGAGATGACCCGCTACAGCCTGTACCGAAACTTTTTCGACCCTTATGCGCGGGAATGGCAGGGCGGCAACAGCCGCTGGGACCTGATCGATGTGGTGCGCGCCGCCTATGCCTTGCGCCCCGATGGCCTGGTCTGGCCGACCGATGACGAGGGACGGGTCACGCTCAAGCTCGAACGCCTGACCGCTGCCAACGGCATCGACCATGGCAATGCCCACGAAGCGCTGTCGGACGTTCGCGCGACGATCGCCCTGGCGCGCCTGATACGGGAAAAACAGCCAAAACTGTACGACTGGCTGTTTCAACTGCGCAGCAAGCAAAAAGTCATGGACCAGATACGCCTGCTGCAACCGCTGGTGCATGTTTCCGGGCGTTTTTCGGCCGCGCGCAGCTATGTGGGTGTGGTGTTGCCGCTGGCCTGGCACCCGCGCAACAAGAACGCCCTGATTGTCTGTGACCTGCACCTCGATCCCCAGGGCTTGCTCGATCTGGATGCCGAAAGCTTGCGTCAGCGCTTGTATACCCGCCGTGACGAGCTGGCCGAAGGCGAGTTGCCGGTGCCGTTGAAGCTGATTCACATCAACAAGTGCCCGGTGGTGGCACCGTTGTCGGTACTTCGCCAGGAAGATCAGCAGCGTCTGGGGCTGGATATGGCGCTGTATCAGCAGCGAGTGTTGCAGCTCAATGACGCCAGGAAAGTTTGGCTGGATAAAATCCTGGCGATCTATGCTCGCGAAGATTTTTCCCAGAGCCAGGATCCGGAGCAACAGTTATATGATGGATTTATCGGTGATCGGGATCGGCGATTGTGCGAGCAAGTCAGAACCGTTGACCCGGTACAATTGGCACAACAGCAGTGGCCTTTCGATGACGAACGTTTGCCTGAATTGCTGTTTCGATATCGCGCACGTAACTTTTCCGACACGTTGAATTCCGAGGAGCAAGAACGCTGGCGAATATTCTGTCAGAAACGTTTGTCAGAACCCGAGTGGGGGGCGCCAAATACCCTTGAAAGTTTTGTAGAGGCCGCGGCCCAATTGAGCGTTAGTGCTACTCCGTTTCAGCAGGGGGTGCTCAGCGAGTGGCAGGATTATGTCCAGGGATTGCGTCAGCGTTTGCGTCTTTGAAATCGAACATGCCAGGGCTTAAAACACCGGGCATAAAAAACGCCAGCATTTGCTGGCGTTTTTTTTGTCACGGATCCGTCTGCGACAAGCTCTGAAGCTTAGCCCAGCAGGGTAGCCCAGCCTTCCACCACGTCACCGCCCCACTTGGCTTTCCACTCTTTCAGAGTCTTGTGGTTGCCACCTTTGGTTTCGATGACTTCACCGTTGTGCGGGTTTTTGTATTGTTTAACTTTGCGAGCACGCTTGGTGCCGGTAGTTTTCACTGCGCCGCCGCGTGGTGCCTTGGTTTTGGATTCTGGATCCAACAGCGCGATGATGTCGCGCAGGGATTTCGAGTATTCACCCATCAGGGTGCGCAGTTTGCCTTCGAATTCCAGCTCGGTTTGCAGTTTGTCGTCTTGGGACAGGTTCTTCAAACGGGCTTGCAGCTCTTTGATAGCTTCTTCGGTGGCGCGATATTCGTTGATCAAGGACATGTGGACTACCTTATGTTGTGCGCTGGATGGCAGGTGACAGTGCGGCAATAATAGTCACGGTGTTTCATCAAGTAAACATTTAAGCCAACTTTATTTAATTTAATTGCTGTGTCTTTGGCGCACGTCGGTAATGCATGTATTAGTGTGGTCCAGGTCTGCCGGATATACATAAATTAACATTTGACCGGTACCGCTAGAGCATTCGGGCGAACCGCCACGGGCGCTGTCCGTCCTGCCGCTCTGACCTTCGGGGAGGGCAAACGTCAACAATACTGCAGTTTTGCTGCGCAATCGCTAGAATGGCGGCCTTTGCGAAGTTCTGGAGTTCCCCCCTCATGCGCACCTTTCGTCTGGTGATTTCTTGCCCGGACCGTGTTGGCATCGTTGCCAAAGTCAGTAACTTTCTGGCATCACACAACGGCTGGATCACTGAAGCGAGCCATCACTCGGACAACCTCAGTGGCTGGTTCTTCATGCGTCACGAGATCCGTGCCGACTCCCTGCCATTTGGTATCGAAGCGTTTCGCGAAGCCTTTGCCCCGATCGCCGAAGAGTTCTCGATGGACTGGCGCATCACCGATACCGAACAAAAGAAACGCGTGGTCCTGATGGCCAGCCGCGAGTCGCACTGCCTGGCCGACTTGCTGCACCGCTGGCACAGCGATGAACTGGACTGCGAAATTTCCTGTGTGATTTCCAACCATGATGACTTGCGCAGCATGGTGGAGTGGCACGGCATTCCGTACTACCACGTCCCGGTCAATCCGCAGGACAAGCAGCCGGCCTTCTCCGAGGTTTCGCGCCTGGTCAAACAGCATGACGCCGAAGTGGTGGTGCTTGCCCGTTACATGCAAATCCTGCCGCCGCAGTTGTGCCGTGAATACGCGCACAAGGTCATCAACATTCACCACAGCTTCCTGCCGTCGTTCGTCGGTGCCAAACCGTATCACCAGGCCTCCCTGCGTGGCGTGAAGCTGATCGGCGCGACCTGCCACTATGTGACCGAAGAGCTGGATGCCGGCCCGATCATCGAGCAGGACGTGGTGCGCGTCAGCCACAGTGACAGCATCGAAGACATGGTGCGTTTCGGCCGCGATGTCGAGAAGATGGTGCTGGCCCGTGGCCTGCGTTATCACCTGGAAGACCGGGTGCTGGTACACGGCAACAAAACCGTCGTCTTCTGACAGACCTGCGGCACAGTTGAAATTCGAAGGGCCTGGGCGTTCAATCGCTTCAGGCCCTTCGCCGTTTCTGCACCGAGGACATGACCATGACCGATCCACTGGACAAAGCCACCTCCAAGGCTCCCGCCACGCTGGGCGAGGGTTGCCTGAGCCGCTACGACCCGGATGACATGGGGCCTGAAACGGGTACGGAGTTTCCTGATGCCGCGCAGTTGTGGGAGCAGTTGCAGCAAGAGCCCGAGGACAAACCCAGGCCTGTCTGAGTTTCATCAACGTTATCAGCACCGCCCGCGAGCAGGTTAACGAGCAACTGCAGTCCGCGACTCATGCCGCACGACCCACACGGTCGTTTTGCAGCGCCAGCCACTGGGCCTTGGTCATCGGAACACGTCCGTTGTCGAGCAGGCGCTCGAGGGTTTGTAGCCAGTATCGGCGCGAAAACTCATGGCGCATGTCCACCGGGTGCAGGCCCAGGCGAATCACCGGCGCCTGCTGCCAGCGTTGTTCACGGCGGTCGCTGACGAGCTTCGATACGCCTCGGCGCCAGACACTGCGCGCACTCCACACCAGCCCCGGCGCCTCGAACGCGGTGAAATCCGGCAGCCGGTACAAGTGCTGCGAGTCGCTGGTGTAACTCAACGGCAATTGGCGCAATGCCTGGCGGGTGCCTTGGCTCATCAGCCAGGCAGGGGCGACGAACCCCTCCAGCGGCCAGTCATGGCGGTGGAACATCTCGATGCCCGAACGCAAGCGGGCAAGGGCGGCTTCCTGCGACAAAGGGTAAAACTCGCCTTCGTGGGTGTAGACCCGACGCATGAACCAGTCTCGGGGATTGCTGGCCATCGGCCCGTCGTCGCAGTGGAAGTAGCCATGCAGCGCCAGTTCGTCGCCCCGGGCGAGCCTGGTACTGAGCTGGTGGCGAAATTGCGGATGGGCGTCAAGGTTGTTGTGTTTGTGGAAGTCCGGCACCACCAGCCAGGTGATCGGCACGCCATCCAAAGCGTCGACGGCTTTGACGAACGGCTGGTAATCGGCCCAGGTTAGCGGTGCCACGTCGTGCAGTACCAGCAGTAAGGCGGGACTGTTCATGGACTCAACCATTGGCTGTCAGCGGCCATTGGCTGCCGAGCACGGCGTGGTAGTGGCGCAACAAGCTGCTGACCACGGTGTCCCAGGCGTAATGCCGTTCGACATGCAACCGCGCGTGTTTGCCCAGCGTTGTGTTGCCCGACCCGAACAATTCTCGAACGGCGGTGGCCATCGCGGCGGGATTGTTCGGCGCGCAGAGCCGGCCGCAGTCCTCGCTGACGATTTCCTCGAAGGCCCCGGCCGCCACGGCCACCACCGGAATACCGCTGGCCATGGCCTCCAGAATGACCAGGCCGAAGGTTTCCTGATCGCCGGCGTGCAACAGTGCATCGGCGCTGGCCATCAGGCGGGCCACCTGCGCCGCCGGGCAGAACTCGTCGATCACCGTCACGTTGGACGGCACGGCCGTGGGCATTGACGAACCAACCAGCAGCAGGTGATAGCGCCGGCCCAGGCGTTTCATGCAGTCGAGCAGCACCGGCAGGTTTTTTTCCTTGGATCCGCGCCCGGCGAAGATCAGCAGGCGGGTGTTTTCGTCCAGGCCCAACTCGGCTCGCAGCCCGGGGTCTCTGGCATCGGGATTGAAGGTCTGCAGGTCGACGCCGAGCGGTTGCACAAACACATTCTTGACTCCAAGCCCGGTGAGCTTGTCGGCCATGACCTGACTGGGCGCCAGTACGCGGTCAAAGTTGCCGTAGAGCTTGCTGACATAGGCCTCGACGTTGTTGGTCACCCAATGGCCCATGCGATTGCTGACCAGCAGGGGCAGGTCCGAGTGATAAAAGCCGATGACCGGCACATCGAGTTGGCGCCGCGCATCCAGCGCCGCCCAGGCCGTGAGATAAGGATCGCCGACTTCGATCAGGTCAGGCTGCAAATCCTGCAAGACATTGCGCCACGGCGCGAGGCGCAGAGGGAAGCGATAGCCCTTGCCGAAGGGCAGGGCAGGGGCCGGAACGGTGTAAATACCATCCTGTTCGCTAAAAGAAGATCCGGGAATCAGCAAACTGTGGCGAATGCCCGGTTTGATGCCCAAACGACGGTGCTTCGCATCCAGATAAGTGCGTACGCCACCGCTGGCAGGGGCGTAGAACATGGTGATGTCAGCGATATGCACGATGAACGGTCCTCCAGTCCCGGTACTCCCTTGGTTGACCTATATGAAGGATAGATGTTCGGTTGGGGTTGTGCGGGTGGAGGTAGAGAGGGTTGAGACGAGGCGTTCGCTGCGGTGCGGCGATCCGACAAGCCAGCTCCTACAGACTTCACGCTAAACCCTGTAGGAGCTGGTTTGCCAGCGAAGAGGCCGGTCCAGGCACTAGATACGGAAACTGCCTACCAGCTGCTTCAACCGCGCCGCCTGCTGCTCAAGGTCCGAGCACGCGCGCAATGTCGATTGCAGGTTTTCCACGCCTTCCTGATTCAGCGTGTTGATCTCGGTGATGTCGACGTTGATCGACTCCACCACGGCGGTCTGTTCTTCGGTTGCGGTGGCCACCGACTGGTTCATGCCGTCGATTTCACCGATACGCAGCGTCACGCTGTTCAGGCGTTCGCCCGCGAGGTTGGCGATCTCCACGCTGTCCTGGCTATGGCGTTGACTGTCGCTCATGGTGCTGACCGATTCCCGGGCGCCGACCTGCAGCTCCTCGATCATGGTTTGCACCTGTTGCGCCGATTCCTGGGTGCGATGTGCCAGGTTGCGCACCTCGTCCGCCACCACGGCAAAACCACGACCGGCTTCACCGGCACGGGCGGCTTCAATCGCGGCGTTGAGCGCCAGCAAGTTGGTCTGTTGGGAAATGCTGGTGATCACTTCGAGAATCTGCCCGATGTTCACCGTTTTGCTGTTCAGCGACTCGATGTTGGAACTCGATGCGCTGAGCATGCTCGACAGTTGATTCATCGCCACGATGCTGCGGTCCACCACGTGTTGACCATCCTCGGCCAGGCTGCGGGCATCGCTGGCCTGGCTCGACGCCTGGGCGGCGTTGCGGGCAATTTCCTGGGCGGCGGCGCCTAGCTGGTTGATGGCGGCTGCGACGCTGCTGGTGCGCGAGGCTTGCTGGTCGGAGTTGAACATCGACGAGTTGGAAGCCGCGACCACGCGCAACGCCACTTCGTTGACTTGCCCGGTGGCCGAGGACACTTCGCGGATCGAGCCGTGAATGCGCTCGACGAAGCGGTTGAACGCAGTGCCGAGGGTGCCGAATTCGTCATTGTTCTGGATGGTCAGGCGTTTGGTCAGGTCGCCTTCGCCGTCGGCGATATCAGCCATGGCACGGGTCATGACGTGCAATGGCTGGATCAGGATGCGAATCAGCATGCCGAGCAGGGCGATGATGATGGCCACGGCAATCACGGTCGCAACGACCGCCGAGGTGCGGAACTCGCTGAGCATCGAGAAGGCCTTTTCCTTGTCGACCGACAGACCGATGTACCAATTGACCGACGACAAGCCTTTGATCGGGGTGAAGGTCACGATGCGGGTTTTGCCGTCGACCTGGATCTCGCTCATTGCGCTGCTGATGGCCGGCGTGTCTTGCGGGTAGACATCCTTGAGCGTCTTCATCGCCAGCGCTTTGTCGGGATGTACCAGGATCTTGCCGTCGGAACTGACCAGGAAGGCATAACCCATGCCGTCGAAGTCCAGCGTGCCAAGGCTGTCGGCGATCACCTGCAAGCTCAGGTCGCCACCGACCACGCCGATGTTCTGGCCGTCCTTGATAACGCTGTCGACAATGGAAATCACCAGTTGTCCGGAGGCCAGATCAATATAAGGCTCGGTCAATGCCGAACCGCTGCTGGCTTGCGCGCTCTTGTACCAAGGGCGTGCACGCGGGTCATAGCCATCGGGCATCTTGCTGTCCGGGCGAATGATGAAAGAGCCATCCTTGTTGCCGAGGTAGGCGCCCATGAAGGTCGAGGTCACGGCTTTTTGTACAAGCAGCCTGGAAACGTTGTCGGCATCGGGATTGAGCGCGACAGTTTGTGACAGGTTTTCAATCAGCAGGCTGCGCCCGTTCAACCAGGTCTGGATATTGTTGGCGGTCACTGCGCCCATTTCCTGCAGATAGTTATCAAGGTCTTCGCGGATGGCGTTGCGCTGCAAATAGTCGTTGTACAGCGTGAATGAGGCGAAGGCGGCAATAACAATAAGGGCGGCGGCAAGCAGGATTTTATGGCTGAAACGCAGATTTTTGTTCATGGCTTGGGGTTCCGCTAAGGTCTTAATGCCCAGTGCGTGCTTTTATAAAGGGGCGCACGACGGGCAAGGTTGAAAGCAAGTGAATTTTCCGACTCTCCTTAGGGAAATTTCCGACCAGATCGTGTCTGACTGCTTTGTCGTTATCTCTATCGGCCGTGTAGGACCAAAGATTAATCATGGGTGACCAAATGCCTGACTCTCTGCAACTCGTTATCGGTGCCGATCTCAACGGGCAGCCGATTGCCCAGGCTATGCGTCTGGCGAACCGCCACGGTTTGATCGCAGGCGCGACCGGCACCGGCAAGACCGTCACTTTGCAACGATTGGCCGAAGCCTTCAGCGATGCTGGTGTGGCGGTGTTCGCCGCCGACATCAAGGGTGACCTGTGTGGCCTAGGTGCCGCTGGCAACCCCCAGGGCAAGATCGCCGAGCGGATTGCCGGGATGCCCTGGCTCACCTACAAGCCTCAGGCTTATCCGGTGACGTTGTGGGACGTACACGGTCAGTCCGGTCATCCTTTGCGCACAACCTTGAGTGAAATGGGGCCGCTGCTGCTGGGCAGCCTGCTGGAACTGACCGACAGTCAGCAGTCGGCGCTGTACGCCGCGTTCAAGGTGGCGGATCGCGAAGGCCTGTTGTTGCTCGATCTAAAGGACCTGAAAGCATTGCTCAATCACCTGCGGGACAACCCCCAGTTGCTGGGCGACGATGCGGCATTGATGACCACCGGTTCCAGCCAGGCATTGCTGCGGCGTCTGGCGACCCTGGAGCAACAGGGTGCCGAAGCCCTGTTCGGCGAGCCTGCGCTGCAACTCGAAGACATCCTCCAGCCCACTGCGGACGGTCGTGGGCGCATTCATTTGCTGGATGCCAGCCGTCTGGTGCATGAAGCACCGAAGGTCTACGCGACGTTCCTGCTGTGGCTGCTGGCCGAACTGTTCGAGCAGTTGCCGGAGCGTGGCGATGCCGACAAACCGTTGCTGGCGCTGTTCTTCGACGAGGCCCACTTGTTGTTCAACGGTACGCCCCAGGCGTTGCGCGATCGTCTGGAGCAGGTGGTGCGGCTGATTCGTTCGAAAGGCGTTGGCGTGTATTTCGTCACCCAGTCGCCGGGTGACCTGCCGGATGATGTGCTCGCGCAGTTGGGCTTGCGCATCCAGCATGGTCTGCGTGCGTTTACGGCCAAGGAGCAGAAGTCCCTGCGCGCGGTGGCCGAAGGTTTCCGGCCGAATCCGGTGTTCGATGCGTTGTCGGTGTTGACCGAGCTCGGGATCGGCGAGGCGCTGGTCGGCACCTTGCAGGAAAAAGGCACGCCGGAAGTGGTCCAGCGGGTGCTGGTGGCGCCGCCGCAATCGCGGATCGGGCCTTTGACCGACGCCGAGCGCACGATATTGATCGCAGGCTCACCGTTCAAAGGGCGTTATGACCAACCGATCGATCGCGAATCAGCCTATGAGGTGCTGATGGGGCGCAAAGGCCTGGCGCCCGAAGCCGAAGCGGAGCAGGGCAAACAGGAACCGAGTTTCACCGAACAGGCGGGAGAGTTCCTTGGTACAGCGGCAGGGAAGGCGCTGAAATCGGCGATGCAACAGGCGGCGAACCAGATTGGCCGACAGTTGGTGCGCGGCTTGATGGGGTCGTTGCTAGGTAGCAAAAAACGCCGGTAGCTTGAGTGAACACGATCTAACTGTGGGAGCGAGCCTGCTCGCGAATCGGTGTGTCAGGCAACATCATTGTTGAATGTTATGCCGCCTTCGCGAGCAGGCTCGCTCCCACAGGGGGTGCCTATGAGGATTTGGTTTTGGCGTGCGCCGCCAGTCGCTCCAGCGCGGCCCGCAAATTCGGGTCGCTGATGCCAACGGCCGTGGCCTGGATGGTCGCTGCCGCGTCGTTGGACAAATCCATGGTATGCCCGGCCGCACCTTGCTGAACGGTCGGCGGTTGAACTTTGAACAGGATCCGGGTCAGATTGGCAAACTCGTCGAACAGTTGCAGTTGTCGTTGCAGGCGCTTTTGCTGGTAGCGCAGGCGGGTTGCCCAATGACCGTCGGTGACAATCAGCAACAAACTGCCTTCGCGCCAGGAGGCCACGTGGCAATGCTCGCGAGCGGCGGGTTGCAATTGGCTTTCGAGTAAACGCTGCAGATGACCCAAGCGTTGAGCGTGGCCGAGAATGGCTTTCAGCGGCTTGGCTTCGCGTAGTAGAACGGCAGGTACTTTGGCCGTAAGTGGGCGAAATGCCATGATCAGACACCTGAAGTAACAGAGGCGCCATGGTAGCAGAAAGCACCGGATGCACCCGCCCATTGCTTTTGTGGGTGCTTTGCCCATTAAATCAACAACTAACTTCTGCCTTGAACGGCTTGAAGTTGAGCAAAACGCCCTTATTTTAAGTGAGCCCCGTCAACGCGCTGTGCCAGCATCGTGGAATATCGCCACTTTCCTCTCCATCGTTTCCGGGTAGAATGCTCGTTCGCATGCGGCCATGAGGGCTGCACGGGCGACTCACGGGGCCGCCCTCCATCCCTTTAGTGTGGAAGATCCTGCCGATATGTTTGCGCCTTTGTTAAAGAAACTTTTTGGAAGCAAGAACGAGCGTGAAGTCAAACGCATGCTCAAGACGGTGCAACTCGTCAATGCCTTCGAAGAGCGAATGGTGGCCCTTTCGGACGATCAATTGCGTGCCAAGACCAGCGAGTTCAAGGCCCGCCTCGCCAAAGGGGAAACCCTCGACCAACTGCTGCCAGAAGCCTTTGCGGTCGCCCGCGAAGCCGGCAAGCGTGTCATGGGCATGCGCCACTTCGATGTCCAGCTGATCGGCGGCATGACCTTGCATGAAGGCATGATCGCGGAAATGCGTACCGGTGAAGGCAAGACCCTGGTGGCAACACTGGCGGTCTACCTCAATGCGCTGTCCGGCAATGGTGTGCACGTTGTGACGGTGAACGACTACCTGGCCCGCCGTGACGCCAACTGGATGCGTCCGTTGTATGAATTCCTCGGCCTGACGGTCGGCGTGGTCACGCCGTTCCAGCCGCCGGAAGAGAAGCGTGCTGCCTACGCCGCCGACATCACCTACGGCACCAACAACGAATTCGGTTTCGATTACCTGCGCGACAACATGGCGTTCAGCATGGAAGAAAAATTCCAGCGTGAACTCAATTTTGCCGTGATCGACGAAGTCGACTCCATCCTCATCGACGAAGCCCGTACGCCGCTGATCATCTCCGGTCAGGCCGAGGACAGCTCCAAGCTGTACATCGAGGTCAACAAGCTGATCCCGCAGCTCAAACTGCACGTTGAAGAAGTCGAAGGCGAAGTGACCCAGGCCGGTCACTACACCATCGACGAGAAGTCCCGTCAGGTCGAACTCAACGAAGCCGGTCACCAGTACGTCGAAGAAATGCTGACCCGCATCGGCCTGCTGGCTGAAGGCGAGAGCCTGTACTCGGCGCATAACCTGAGCCTGCTGACTCACGTTTACGCCGGCCTGCGCGCGCACAAGCTGTTCCATCGCAACGTCGAATACATCGTGCAGGACGGTCAGGTCGTACTGGTCGACGAGCACACCGGCCGTACCATGCCGGGTCGCCGCTTGTCCGAAGGCCTGCACCAGGCCATCGAAGCCAAGGAAAACCTGAACATCCAGGCCGAAAGCCAGACGCTGGCGTCGACCACCTTCCAGAACTACTTCCGTCTGTACAACAAGCTGTCCGGCATGACCGGTACGGCCGACACCGAAGCGTTCGAGTTCCACCAGATCTATGGCCTGCAGGTCATGGTGATTCCACCGAACAAGCCGCTGGCCCGTAAAGACTACAACGACCTGGTGTTTCTGACCGCCGACGAGAAATACGCGGCAATCGTGGCCGATATCAAGGAAAGCATGGCTGCGGGCCGTCCGGTTCTGGTGGGTACAGCCACCATCGAAACCTCCGAGCACATGTCCAGCCTGCTCGTGAAGGAAGGCATCGAACACAAGGTCCTGAACGCCAAGTTCCACGAAAAGGAAGCCGAGATCATTGCCCAGGCCGGTCGCCCGGGCGCACTGACCATCGCCACCAACATGGCCGGTCGTGGTACCGACATCCTCTTGGGCGGTAACTGGGAAGTGGAAGTGGCTTCCCTGGAAAACCCGACCCCTGAGCAGATTGCCCAGATCAAGGCCGACTGGCAGAAGCGTCACCAGCAAGTGCTCGAATCGGGCGGTTTGCAGGTGATTGCGTCCGAGCGTCACGAATCGCGCCGTATCGACAACCAGCTGCGTGGTCGTGCCGGTCGTCAGGGCGACGCCGGTTCCAGCCGTTTCTACCTGTCGCTGGAAGACAGCCTGATGCGCATCTTCGCCTCTGACCGGGTGAAGAACTTCATGAAGGCCCTGGGCATGCAGCCTGGCGAAGCGATCGAGCACCGCATGGTGACCAACGCCATCGAAAAGGCTCAGCGCAAGGTTGAAGGCCGTAACTTCGACATTCGTAAACAACTGCTCGAGTTCGACGACGTCAACAACGAACAGCGTAAAGTGATTTATCACATGCGTAACACGTTGCTGGCTGCCGACAACATCGGTGAGACCATCGCTGACTTCCGTCAGGACGTACTGGACGCCACCGTCAGCGCACACATTCCTCCACAATCGCTGCCTGAGCAGTGGGACGTGGCAGGCCTGGAAGCGGCGCTGCAGAGCGATTTCGGTGTGACGCTGCCGATCCAGCAATGGCTCGACGAAGACGATCACCTGTACGAAGAAACCCTGCGCGAGAAACTGATGCAGGAACTGATCGCTGCGTACAACGAGAAAGAAGACCAGGCGGGCGCCGAAGCGTTGCGCTCCTTCGAGAAACAAATCGTTCTGCGCGTTCTGGACGACCTGTGGAAAGACCACCTGTCGACCATGGACCACCTGCGTCACGGTATTCACTTGCGTGGTTACGCCCAGAAGAACCCGAAGCAGGAATACAAGCGCGAGTCGTTCACCCTGTTCTCCGAGCTGCTCGATTCGATCAAGCGCGATTCGATCCGTGTGTTGTCCCACGTTCAGGTTCGCCGCGAAGACCCGATCGAAGAAGAGCAACGCCTGCGTCAGGAAGCCGAGGCACTGGCCGCTCGCATGCAGTTCCTGCATGAAGAAGCTCCAGGCCTTGAGCACCCGGAAGTGTTGGGCGAAGAAGTCGATGTCGCTCTCGCTACTGCCCCGGTTCGCAACGAGCAGAAGCTGGGTCGCAACGAGCTGTGCTATTGCGGTTCGGGCAAGAAGTTCAAGCATTGCCACGGGCAGATTCAGTAAAACCCGTTTCAAACGCTGAAATACCTGCGCCGCGACCGGCTTTTGCCGTCGCGGCGTTTTACCATTCGAACCACCGTTCTGCTGAAACGGTGCTGACATCATTTATAAAGGAGCGCATTCATGGCTGTTGGTCTTGGTCCTTTGCCAACGTTGCACCCGGTTGCCGGTTTTGAACTCGGTATCGCCTCGGCCGGCATCAAGCGCCCGGGGCGCAAGGATGTTGTGGTCATGCGCTGTGTTGAAGGCTCCACGGTTGCCGGCGTGTTCACCTTGAACGCCTTTTGCGCCGCACCGGTGATCCTGGCCAAGCAACGCGTACAAGGCCCTGTGCGCTACCTGCTGACCAATACCGGCAATGCCAACGCCGGCACCGGCGAACCTGGCTTGGCCGCCGCCGAGCGCACTTGCGCCAAGCTGGCGGAACTGACCGGTGTCGATGCCAGCCAGGTGCTGCCGTATTCCACCGGTGTGATCGGCGAGCCGTTGCCAGTGGAGAAAATCGAAGGTGCGCTGCAAGCTGCCCTCGATGATCTGTCGATCCACAACTGGGAAGCTGCCGCCACCGGCATCATGACCACCGACACCCTGCCAAAAGGTGCCAGCCGTCAGTTCCAGCATGACGGTGTGACCATCACCGTTACCGGCATCAGTAAAGGCGCCGGCATGATTCGTCCGAACATGGCGACCATGCTCGGCTACATCGCCACTGACGCCAAGGTTTCCCGCGATGTGTTGCAAAACCTGATGCTCGATGGCGCCAACAAGTCGTTCAACCGCATCACCATCGATGGTGATACGTCGACCAACGACTGCTGCATGCTGATTGCCACTGGTCAGGCCGCGCTGCCGGAAATCACCCGCGCCGAAGGCGAGTTGTTCGCCAAGTTGAAGCAGGCGGTGTTCGAAGTGTGCATGGATGTGGCCCAGGCCATCGTTCGCGATGGAGAAGGCGCAACCAAGTTCGTGACCGTTGAAGTCAATGGCGGCGGCAATCACCAGGAGTGCCTGGACGTTGGCTACACCGTGGCCCACTCGCCGCTGATCAAGACGGCATTGTTTGCGTCCGACCCGAACTGGGGACGTATCCTGGCCGCTGTCGGCCGTGCCGGCGTTCCGAACCTGGATGTGAGCAAGATCGACGTATTCCTTGGCGAAGTGTGCATTGCCAGCCGTGGCGCGCGCGCGGCGACCTACACCGAAGCCCAGGGTGCGGCGGTGATGCAGCAGGAAGAAATCACCATCCGCATCGAGCTGGGTCGTGGCGATTGCAGCGAAACCATCTGGACCACCGACCTGTCCCACGAGTACGTGAAGATCAACGCCGAGTACCGCACGTAATAGCGCATGTCCTGTAGGAGCCAGCTTGCTGGCGAAGGCGTCATCCGCCGCGATGGATTTATCGAGGCTGATATCGCCTTCGCTGGCAAGCCAGCTCCTACAGAGTTGTGATCTTTCCTGCTTGAGGATGCTTGAACATGAGCCTGCACCTGATCATCGGCGACAAACTGCTTTCTTCCTGGTCCCTGCGTGGCGCCTTGGCCCTCGACCTGACCGGCGCTACCTACACCGAAGAACTGATCAAGCTGAACCAGCCGGACACCCGCGAGCGTCTGCTCAAGCATTCGCCGACTGGCAAGGTCCCGCTGCTGAAAACCGAACACGGTACCATCGCCGACTCCCTGGCGATTGCCGAATACCTGGCAGAACAGTTCCCGTCCGCAGGCCTCTGGCCGAAAGACATTGCCGCCCGCGCTCAGGCGCGCTCGGCGTGTGCGCAGATGCACAGCGGGTTCTTCGCCATGCGTGGCAATATGCCGTTTGACCTGAGCCATGACGCCCCTTTGTCTCCGGTTCCGGCTGACGTTCAGGTCGACATCGAACGCATGTCGGCGCTGTGGGCCGAATGCCGTGCCGCCGCGACCGAAACCGGGCCATACCTGTTTGGTCATATCAGTCTGGCTGACGCGTTCTTTGCACCGATTGCCGTGCGCCTGCGCACCTATCAGGTGAAGTTGTCTGCCATTGACGAGGCCTACGTCGAAACCCTCTACCTATGGCCGGCGTTCAAGGCGTGGCAGAAGGCCGGACTGGAGGAATTGCAAAAGTGAAACGAGTCCATGTCGCCGCCGCCGTCATCCGCGATGGCAGTGGCCAAATCCTCATCGCCCGTCGTGCCGACTCACAGCATCAGGGCGGTCTGTGGGAGTTTCCAGGCGGCAAGGTCGAGGCCGACGAGTCGGTCGAAACCGCACTGGCCCGTGAACTCCATGAAGAGCTGGGCATCGTGGTCGGCGCGGCGCGCCCGCTGATCAAGATTCGGCACGATTACCCGGACAAACAGGTGTTGCTGGATGTCTGGGAAGTTTCGGCGTTTACCGGCGAGCCTCACGGTGCCGAAGGCCAACCGCTGGCCTGGGTGTCACCCCGCGACCTGTCGGGTTACGAGTTTCCCGAAGCCAACCGGCCGATCGTCGCGGCCGCGAAATTGCCCGCTCAGTACCTGATCACGCCGGAAGACCTGGAGACCCCCGCGTTGCTGCGTGGTATTCAGAAGGCTATTGCCGGCGGTATCAAACTGATCCAGTTGCGTGCACCAAACGGTTACGACCCGAAATACCGCGACCTGGCCGTGGATGCGGCAGGGCTGTGTGCCGGCAAGGCGCAATTGATGATCAAGGGGCCGTTCGAATGGCTGGGCGACTTCCCGTCTGCGGGTTGGCACATTACCTCGGCGCAGCTGCGCAAATACGCAGCGGCTGGCCGACCGCTACCGGCGTCGCGCTGGCTGGCGGCCTCGTGCCATAACGCTGAAGAGCTGTCGCTGGCCGAACAGATGGGCGTGGATTTCGTGACCCTGTCACCGGTTCAACCTACCCTGACTCATCCTGGCGCCGAGCCGTTAGGTTGGGAGCAGGCGTCGAGCCTGATCGACGGGTTCAGCAAGCCGGTGTTCCTGCTGGGTGGCGTTGGTCCGGCTGAGGTCGAGAAAGCCTGGGCTGCGGGGGCACAGGGTGTGGCGGGGATTCGGGCGTTTTGGCCTGAGGCCTGATTCTGTGCTGTAGCTTATGACGCCATCGCGAGCAGGCTCGCTCCCACAGGTGACCGCATTGTTGCTGAAGAAATGCGATCAAATGTGGGAGCGAGCCTGCTCGCGATGAGGGCCTGACAGCCGCCGACTAAACCTCAGGTTTCGCAGCCGGCTGCCAAAGAATCTCGGCAATTCCCTGACGCTTGGCAATCAGCCGCGCCATCACAAACAACAGATCCGACAACCGATTGATATACGCCAGGCCAACCCCGGCCAACGGCTCAATCGCATTGAGTTGCTGACACCGCCGCTCTGCGCTGCGCGCCAGGCTGCGGCAGACATGGGCCTGGGCAATCAGCGCCGAACCGCCGGGCAAGATGAAATTTTCCAGCGGTCCCAACTCTTCATTCCACACATCGATCGCGGCTTCCAGGCGTTCGATTTCCGCTGCATTCAACGCCTGATACACCGGCATCGCCAGTTCGCCACCGAGGTCGAACAATCGGTGCTGGCAAGGCGCCAAAACATCGATCACTTCCTGAAAGCCCGCAACGGTGTGCGTTTGCGCCGCCAATCCGGCCAGCAGCACGCCCACCTGACTGTTCAGCGTATCGACTTCGCCAATGGCCTCGATCCGCGGGTGATCCTTGGGTACGCGACGGCCATCGCCCAGTCCGGTCTCGCCTTTGTCGCCAGTGCGGGTGTAAATCTTCGACAAACGAAAGCCCATGGTTACCTCGATAGCAGATTGAGTTGTTGCGAGACAGGTGGCGTGCTCGCCAGGGGCAGGCGCAAGGTGAAGCACGTGCCTTGGCCTGGGGTCGATTGCACTTCCATCTGCCCCTTGTGGTTGTTGGTGATGATGAAGTACGACACCGACAGCCCAAGTCCGGTGCCCTGGCCGATCTCCTTGGTGGTGAAGAACGGTTCGAAGGTCCGTTTGCGCACGCTTTCGCTCATGCCGATGCCATTGTCCTCGACCTGAATTTCCGCCCACGGCGGATTCAGTCTGGTGCGCAGAATGATCCGTCCCGGCTCGCTGCTGTCTTCACGCTGGTGAATGGCTTGCGCGGCGTTTTTCAACAGGTTGAGCAGTACCTGCTCCAGCTCGTTGGCGGTGCCGGGGACCGGGCCCAGCGCCGGATCGAATTGGCGAATGATGGCCTGGCCCTTGAAATCGAAGCCGATCGCCAGGTCGAAGTCGTTACTGGCGATCTCCACCGCTTGGTCGATCAGGGCGGGTAGATCGCACGGAGCCATCTGGCGGGTGCTGCGACGGCTGAAGCTGAGCATGTGGGTGACGATTTTGGCGGCCCGGGCACCGGCCTGCTGGATGCCGTCGAGTAACTTCGGCACTTCGCGCAGTTGCAGATAATGATTGACCGCCGTCAGTTCGATGCCGGCCTGTTCGGCCACTTCAAGGTTCTTCGGCAGATCGGGGGACAGGCGTCGGCGAATGTTTTGCACGTTGTGCAGGATCGCACCCAGCGGGTTGTTGATTTCGTGGGCCATGCCGGCGGCAAGACCACCCACAGAAAGCATTTTCTCCGACTGCACCATCATCTCTTCCAGGGACAGCCGCTGGGTGATGTCGTCGATCCGGATCACCACGCCACGCCCGGCGCCGCCCATCAATGGATAAAAGGTCAGGGCATAGTGGCGGGGCTCGTCATCCTTGAGCCAGGTAACACGTTCGATTTTGGCCACCGTATGCTGCTCGACCGTTTGCTTGAGTTGTGGCAAGAACGGCTTGAGCGGTTCGAAGGCGAGGAAGATGGGCTGGTTCAGGGCTTCGTCGAGGCGCGTGCCGGAAAGTGCGCTGGCTTCCTGGTTCCACTGCGTCACGTAGAGCTGTTCGTCGAGGGCGATCAGCGCCGATGGCATGGAGTCGATGATGCTGTTGAGGTAGTTCTGGAAGCCGGTGAGCTTTTTCTCGATCTTGCTGCGCACCTGGACTTCAAGCTCCAGTTTGCGGTTGGTGTGCCGGGTTTCTTCCGCCAGACCCTGGGCCTGGTCGTAGGCTGCCTGGGAGTCGTCCCGGGCCCGCTTGAGTTGCTGCTCCCGGGCCTCGATTCGCGAAAGCATGGTGTTGAACGCCTCCGCGAGGCTGCCGATTTCATCGTGGTTTCCTCGTGAAGCTCGCAGTGCGTAATTTTCTTCACGGGTTACCTGCCGGGACAGCTCTTCGAGTTGGTGGATCGGCCGGGTAATCAGGCGCTTGATTTGACGGGCGATGACCAGCCAGAGCAGCACACTGAAAATCAGAATCCCCAGACTGGCCGTCAGGGTCCCGGTATAGAACGCCACTGGCAGTTCACTGCTGGCGACCAGTAGCAAATGCCCCGGTGCAGCTCCGGGGCGGGGCAGGGTAATGACCTGGTTGCTGCGAAACTCGGTAACCTGCCAGTCTTCGATATGCCGGAACCGTTTCGGCAACTCCAGTTTGTCGCCATGCTGCAATTGCGCCAATTGCTCGCCTTTTCCGTCATACAGGACTGCCGCGCGCAACGGCGAATAGCTATTGAGTTCGTTTAGCAGGCGCTCGGCGCTTTGCGGCGAATCGAGGGCTTCGGAGGTCAGGCTCGGGTTGGATACCAGCCGGCCGATGGTCTGCAGGGCCTGGGGCGCCATGCTTTCCTGGGAGATGTAGTACGCGGCACTGATAAAGGTCAGGTTGGCGACCAACAGGACAGTGGTCAACAGGACTAGCAGGGCTGCCAGAAGTTTCTGGCCGACAGGCAGGTTTTCAAGACGCTGGCGCAATTGCATTGGGTTCATCGCTGAAAAGTACAAGTGGCCAGCGTAGCCGCTGCTCAGTCGCTGGGCAATCCAAGGCTTTGCAGGCGAGCGATCAACCTTGCCTCAAGCTGATTGAGGTGAGGCAGGTTCAATTGATGACGCCCGGCCACTTTGCAGGCGTAGCCCAGCAGGTAGCTGATTTCTGTGCGGCGCTGGCTTGTGACGTCCTGATGCATCGAGGAGTAGTTGGCTGCGGTGGCGTGAATCACCCGTTCGACTTCCTGCTGCAGGTTTTCGGCCGCTGCCGGCTGACCACAACGCTCAAGCAACTCCGCCAGTTCGCCGCACAGAGTAGCGACTTCGCAGTGATGTTGCTGCAAACCGCCGTTGCGGCAATCGTGCAGTACCGTCAGCGGATTGATCGCACAGTTGAGGGCGAGTTTGCGCCACAACCTGGTCAGGATTTCGGTGCTCCACTCGTGGGGGATGCCGGCAGTGCTCAGGTCATCGAGCCAGATCGGCGCCATCGGATGGCTCGCATCCCCCAGCCAGGTGAAGCCATGCCCGGCAAACACTACGCGCCAATCGCCCTCGCGGTAGGCGCCTTCGGTGCTCGACGCATAGATGCAGCGTGCCTGGGGCACCTGTGCCGCCACGGCGTCCTGACTGCCCAGGCCATTTTGCAGCAGGATCAGTTCGGCACCTGGGGCCAGGCGTGGCGCCAGTCGGGCCACCGCGCTTTCGGTATCGTAGGCCTTGCATGCCACCAGCAGGCGGTTGATCGGTTGGGTGCTGTCGGCTGTCTCGGCGGGCACGGCATAGTGTTGCGCCTCGCCGTGTTCCACCAGTGTCAATCCACCGGCCGCCTCATAGGCCTGCAGCCTCACGGTGTCCCGCAGGACCAGCCTGACCGGCACTCCAGCCCGTGCCAGACGTGTCGCCCATAAAGTGCCGAGGCTGCCGGCGCCCAGAACATGCCAGGTGGTAGACATCAGCTTTTTGCTCTGTTTAAGGCGTGCATCGGCAGCTCACAGTGAATGATGGGAAAGACCCGTTATAATCAGCGCGGATTTTAACCGCAAGCCAGGCGTGCTCCATCAGTGCGCCTTTAAATTTGGAGAGATTACATGCCGTCGTTCGACGTGGTATCCGAACTGGACAAACACGAAGTCACCAACGCGGTCGAGAACGCCGTCAAGGAACTCGATCGTCGTTATGACCTGAAAGGCAAAGGCAGCTTCGAGTTCAAGGAAAAAGACCTGACCGTCAACCTGACCGCGGAAGCGGATTTCCAGCTTGAAGCGATGATTGAGATCCTCAAGCTGGCTCTGGTCAAGCGCAAAATCGACGTTCAGTGCCTTGAAGTCAAGGACGCGTTCGCGTCAGGCAAGCTGATGAAGCAGGAAGCCGTCCTCAAGGAAGGCATCGACAAGGAACTGGCGAAGAAAATCGTCGCTCACGTCAAAGATGCCAAGCTCAAGGTCCAGGCGGCCATTCAGGGCGAGCAGGTTCGTATAACCGGCAAGAAGCGTGATGACCTGCAAGAAGCCATTGCGGTGCTGCGGGCCAAGGAATTCGGTATGCCGCTGCAGTTCAACAACTTCCGCGACTGACCCTGAGAGCGGGAACCTCTTGGCGTTTGCGACGTCGCAGATCCAAGCTACGGCAGAAACGATTTAGCCCGTCGTGGTTCGATCTTTCTGCCGCTTTTTTACGCAGGCCGGGTAGCCGGAAAACAGGAGAGAGTAGATGGACTTAAATGCCGAGGTAGACAATCTGGTCAAGGTATCCCAAACCTGGATCCCGATGATCATGGAATACGGCAGCCGTGTACTGCTGGCGGTCATTACCCTGGCCATTGGCTGGTGGCTGATCAACAAGGTCACGAAAAAGCTCGGCGGCCTGATTGCATTGCGTAATGCCGACCTGGCGCTTCAGGGCTTTATCAGCAGCCTGGCGAACATCATCCTCAAGATCTTGCTGATCGTCAGCGTGGCCTCGATGATCGGGGTGGAAACCACGTCGTTCGTTGCGGCAATTGGTGCGGCAGGTCTGGCCATTGGTCTAGCGTTGCAGGGCAGCCTGGCGAACTTTGCGGGCGGCGTGCTGATTCTGTTGTTCCGTCCATTTCGTATCGGTGACTGGATCGAGGCTCAGGGTGTCGCCGGTACTGTCGATAGCATCCAGATTTTCCATACCGTACTGCGTACCGGTGATAACAAAACCATCATCGTACCCAACGGTAATCTGTCGAACGGCATTATCACCAATACCAATCGTCAGCCGACCCGCAAAGTCGTGTTTGATGTAGGCGTGGATTACGAAGCGGACCTGCAGAAAGCCCGAGAAGTGTTGCTGGAACTGGCCAAGGATCCGCGTGTATTGATTGACCCGGCGCCTCAGGCAGTCATATCGACATTGGGCGACAGTTCTATCACTGTTTCCCTGCGTGTTTGGGTGAAGACCGCGGATTATTGGGATGTGATGTTCATGTTCAACGAACTGTCCCGTGATCGTCTGAGAGAGGCGGGCATTGATATTCCATTTCCACAGCGGGTTATTCGTGTGGTTCAGGAGTCGGCGGTGCAGTAAGGGGGGGGCGGTTAGTGCCTGGCTTCTTGATCAGGCATGTACCGCAGAGTCTGTTTGGTTAAATGTTGTACAGCAGACAACGAAAAAGGCCCATCCGAAGATGGGCCTTTTTTTGATTACCGCGAACTAACTTTCTGCGATTACAGAATGTTGAGTGGGTAGTCGGTGATCAGGCGGAACTCAGAGATATCGCCTTCGCCTTCGTCAGTGTTGGCAGAGTGCCATGCTTGACGGATGCGGAACGACAGATCTTTGGCTGGGCCGGTTTGAATGACGTACTTGGCTTCCACGTTGGTTTCGTGGTGTTTGCCGTCTGCACCGTACAGACCGGCGTAGGGGCTGTTCGCTGGAGTGTTGGTACCGTCGATGTTCCAACCATTCGCGTAACGGACCATGAAGCTCAGGCCAGGTACGCCGTACTCGGCCATTTTCAGGTCGTAACGGGCTTGTACCGACTTCTCGCCCGGAGCGTTGAAGTCAGAGTACTGAATGGAGTTGGCGAGGAAGATCGAGTCGCCACCGCGGTTGTTTTTACCCACACCGATGTAGTCGAACGGGGTATCGCCGTTGACCTTCTGGAAGCCCAGGGTCACGGTGTGTGCTTTCAGGAACGAGTAAGCAGCAGCCAGGGAGTAGGCGGTGTTGCTGATTTCGCCTGCTTTAGCGTTACCGGTATCCTGGGTGTTGTAGATGTTACCGTCGAAGTTGATCGAGTTGTCGCCGCCCAGTGCGAGGGTGTAGTTCGCGTTGGCGTAGTACTGGTTCCAGACGTCTTCGAGCTTGGCACCGTAGAGCGATACGCTCAGGTCAGGGGTAATGCCGTACTTGCCACCGAAGTAGTCGATGGAGTTGGCTTGCACGCCAGCGTAAGTAGCCCACAGGTCGCCGTCACGGGCGTTGCTGTCCTGGCTGGTTGCCGAGTAGAAGTGACCGGCTTCGAGGTCGAGGTCTGTAACTTCGCTGCTCTGCAGTTGGATACCGCTGGCAGTTTGGTGAAGGATACGGGAACCGCCTACAGCGAACACTGGAGAGGTGCTTGGCTGCATGTCGCCGACTTTCAGCTCGGTCTTGGAGATACGGAACTTGGCGGCAGCGCCGGCTTTGCCCTGGCTGTTGTTGACTTCGCCATCACCGTCCACGGACATGTTGCCGGAGCCTGCATATTTGTCGGAACCGTCCAGCTTGATGGCCAGTTGGCCCCAAGCTTCAACGCCAACACCGATCAGGCCTTGGGTGTAGCCAGAGCTGTACATGCCCTGAATGCCCTGGGTCCAGTCTTTGTCATCGACTGCGCCGTCTTTCTTGTTACGGTTGTAGTAGTAGTTGCGAACCAGCAGGTCGAGCTTGCTGTCTTCAACGAAACCTTTGGCTTCGGCCTGGTCGCTTACGAAAGGTGCGGCTACTGCCAACTGAGTACTGGCTGCTGCTGCAACTGCCAGTGCGATCATGCTCCACTTCATCACGCGCATCGTGATTTGCTCCTTTGGTTTTAGAAGAGTACTGCCGTCCCACCTGGTTTATTATCTGGGCGGCTCTTTCTTTTTGTGTCGGCGCAAACTTATATCACGCCGACAATGTTGGCGATACTTGCGTATCTAACCTTTCGCCTTCTTTACGACCCTGTCGCAAATAGCGTGCTAGATGTCGCAAATTTCCAGCTCCAGCGCAACCGGGCTGACAACTTTAATGCTGTTTTCCGAGCCTTGGCGCCGGTAAAAAGAGTCCTGGTGAAACGTTTGAATCTCCATCGGGCTACCTTGCCACTGTTTATTTTGCCTGAAGGCCTCCGCTTCCCGCGGGTGTCACATCAGGCGATGTTGGGTGTGAATGCAACAAACGTGCACAAATTCGAATTTTGTTGCAGCTTTTTCAAAATGACTGTCTGACGCTGTAAAAACCTCATAAAACCGGGGGGACAAGCGCGTTTAGTTTGGGCTTGACGCCTTGCCTGGCATCATGTTGCACCCTTCTGGTCGACTGCCTTGCAAACAAAAATGTTACCGGTTCACCCCGCCAGTGAGTAAATGGCGGATGTCGAAGCGCTCAGCGTAGACCCACTGTGCGGTTTTGGTGCAAAAAATTTTTTAGCCTGGTACTGAATTCACTCCTGTTGACCGCTTGTCTGGCGCGAACTCTTCGTTGCTAATCAGTCATTTCGGCGTTTTTTGCCGGCTGATCGGTTCTGTAGTGGTGCGCAGCAGCGAAAAATGTCTCATTTGGGGGCAGGGTGTCAGCTTTTTGCAGGCGCTCGTGACCTCTGTGCAAGGTTCGTCGTGAAGCATGTGCCGTTCGCAGGTATGCTGCCGTCCGGTCGTTTGGCGCGCCGTCCCGTCAGGATGAGCGCTAAGCTGAAAAATGATGATCCGGCGGGAGTGTGCGCAGTGTTCGCTTTAGATCCACGACTTCAACAAGATACGTTACCGATCGGGGACTTTCCGCTCTGCCGGTTGCTGCTGTCCAACGATTCGAACTATCCCTGGTTCATCCTGGTACCTCGTCGCGAGGCTATCAGCGAGATATTTCAGTTGGATGTCGCAGATCAGCAACGGCTTTGGCAGGAAACAACTGTGCTTTCGCAAGTGCTCAAGGACTCGTTCGATGCGGACAAGTTGAATGTGGCGGCGCTGGGCAATGTCGTGAGTCAGTTGCACATGCATGTGATTGTGCGCAAGCGCGAAGATGCCGCCTGGCCAGCGCCGGTTTGGGGTAAGCACCCGGCAAAACCCTACGGTTCGGAGCAGATCGCCGCGATTCGCGAACGTTTGCGCTTGATTTTGACCGATGATTTTACGTTTCTGGAGGGCTGAATAATGAGCCTGGAAGAACGCGTTACCGAGCTTGAAAGTCGTCTGGCGTTTCAGGATGACACCATCCAGGCATTGAACGATGTGCTGGTGGCGCAGCAGCGGGCGGTCGAGCATCTGCAGTTGCAAATGGCTGCGCTGCTCAAGCGGCAGGAGGAAATGGTCGGCCAGTTCGAGTCATTCGAAGAAGAAGCGCCGCCGCCCCACTATTGAATAAATCGCAGGCATAAAAAAACCGCGGACAGCTCGGCTGTGCGCGGTTTTTTTTAGCCTTGAATCAGCGGCGCGGCAGCGCCGCGATCACATCTTCGGCTTGCAGGCCCTTGTCACGATTCATGACAGAGAACTCCACGCGCTGGCCTTCTACCAGGACGCGGTGACCTTCACCGCGAATGGCCCGGAAGTGGACGAAGATATCGTCGCCGGAGTCGCGGGAGATGAAGCCGAAGCCTTTGGATGTGTTGAACCATTTGACGGTGCCGGTATCGCGGTTGCTCATGTCGTAGCTTGGCGAGGTGGCTACCGGTGACGATTTGTAGAAGCTGACGCCCAGGTGCAGGACAACAGCGATGAAGGTTGCAATCAGACTGAACAGAACGGCGGGTTGACCGGCGATGACAGGCATCGGTGCGATTAGCGTCAGGGTTTGCAGGACTACCGCCAGAAAGAGCAGGGCGCTGACCAGGTTTTGCAGTTGGTGGCGCGGACCTTTGTTCCAGTAAGGGATGACAGGTGCAAGTGTGAGGTTGAGCAGGCCGAAAAAGGCCAGGTACAGCGCATCAGGTTGTTGCAGGTAAGGTAAGGCTTCGGATTGCAGGCTAGGGACGAAGGACAGCAGCAAGGCCGCTGCGCCTATCAGTAGATGGACGATTTTCAACATTTTGATTAACTCACGTTAAGACAGTTCACAAGGAAGAGCTGATGGCGCACGGTTCGCTTCAAGATAATAAAGAGGCGTTGGACACGTACCCGGTATCAGCCTATGCGCCGTGCCCGGAAAAAATAGGCACTGGCGACACGCTGCCTATTTAACAGCAAAGCCGCAGGCTACTCAAATCAGGGCGTCCGGCGGCTCGTTTGAGGCAATTTGCCGCGGGTTGGTCGAAGTTCAGAGGCTGTGATGCGACGGCAGGCTTGCTAGAGAGGTTGGGCGCCTGTTGGATGAAGCCCACCACCTTTAGGGGGGGATTCAACCGGTCGATGCAGTCGATTGGCTAAATCTTTCAGTGGGTGTTTCTTAGTGTTCGCGCTCTTCTTTCCTACGCCATTCGATCCTGTGTTTCTGAAGTGGGAGTCACTTCACTGCGTGGGAAATTGTCCGGAGTAGGACGTTCTTCAGGATCTGCCAAGAGTTGTTGGCTTGTCCTACGTCGAAGGTCAGGAAGTCGTCTGGCTATACCTCTGCACCTGCGTTTTTATATGTCGACAGACAGTTGCTCTTAACGAAACCAGGATGGCAAAGGAGTGTCAGCGTTATGGTTTATGAACGGCAAGAAGAGGGGCGATACGGTTCGCACAGGGATGTAAGGGTTGATCCGTTTGTTCGCGAGTTCGATATGGGGCTGGCCCAGCCCTTGTCCCGCTCCGTACGATTGAATGGCTTCGCCACCTGTTTGCGGCTTGAACAGGTTTATTGGGATATTTTGGGGGAGATGGCCCGGGCCAATGGTTGCTCGGTCAGTAGTCTGTTATCTCACGTGGATCGCGAAGTTCACTTGCGTCACGGCGGGGTAAGGAACTTCAGTGGGTTGGTACGGGTTGTCTGTGTCGTGCACAGCCTCAAGGAAGGGGGTTGCACCGTCATGGCCTAGACTGGGCGGCGAAAGCAGCAGAGTGTCGGTCTGTGCAGTCTTACGGCTGCACAGGCCGCATTTAATGGATATAATCCCGCTCTTTGCCGCAAAACCCTGCGTGTGCGGTAGCAATCTGATCGCCGAGACAACTCCATGCCGATGTACGATTATCAATGTGCTTCCTGTGGTCATCAGTTGGAAGCCATTCAAAAGATCAGCGATGCACCGCTGGTCGACTGCCCTGCCTGTCAGGCGCCAGAGCTTAAAAAGTTGCTGTCCATGCCGGGCTTCCGCCTCAGCGGCACGGGTTGGTACGAAACCGATTTCAAGACCGGTTCCAAGAAGAACCTGGCCGGCGGCGACAAAGCTGACTAAGGTCTGGAACCTGAGTTGAACGACACGCGTGCTCTTGCATCACCCGGCGACTTTTTTAAAGGCGGGGCTGCTGTAGGATCTCCACCGAATTTCGAATTACGAGAAGTGAAACCACGACCATGATGCGCAGCCATTATTGCGGCCAACTGAACGAAAGCCTGGACGGCCAGGAAATTACCCTTTGCGGATGGGTCCATCGTCGCCGTGACCACGGTGGGGTGATTTTCCTCGATATCCGTGATCGTGATGGTCTGGCCCAGGTCGTGTTCGATCCGGACCGCGCTGAAACCTTCGCCGCAGCCGATCGCGTGCGCAGCGAGTACGTCGTGAAGATCACCGGCAAGGTTCGCCTGCGTCCGGCCGGTGCAACCAACGCGAACATGGCGTCGGGCATGATCGAAGTCCTCGGCTATGAGCTGGAAGTGCTGAACGAATCGGAAACCCCGCCGTTCCCGTTGAACGAGTTCTCCGACGTCGGCGAAGAAACCCGCCTGCGCTATCGCTTCCTCGACCTGCGTCGCCCGGAAATGGCCGAGAAGCTGCGCCTGCGTTCGCGTATGACCACCAGCATCCGCCGCTTCCTGGACGAGAACGGCTTCCTCGACGTCGAGACGCCGATCCTGACCCGTGCCACCCCTGAAGGCGCGCGCGACTACCTGGTGCCGAGCCGTACTCACGCCGGTTCGTTCTTCGCCCTGCCGCAATCGCCGCAGCTGTTCAAGCAACTGCTGATGGTGGCCGGCTTCGACCGTTACTACCAGATCGCCAAGTGCTTCCGTGACGAAGACCTGCGCGCCGACCGTCAGCCGGAATTCACCCAGATCGACATCGAGACCAGCTTCCTCGATGAAAAAGAGATCATGGGCCTGACCGAGCAAATGATCCGCAATCTGTTCAAGGAAGTGCTGGATCTGGAGTTCGGCGATTTCCCGCACATGACCTTCGAAGAAGCCATGCGCCGTTACGGTTCCGACAAGCCAGACCTGCGTAACCCGCTGGAACTGGTGGACGTGGCCGATCAGCTCAAGGAAGTCGATTTCAAGGTGTTCAGCGGTCCGGCCAACGACCCGAAATGCCGCATCGCCGCCTTGCGCGTACCTGGCGGGGCAAGCATGCCGCGCAAGCAGATCGACGATTACACCAAGTTCGTCGGCATCTACGGTGCCAAGGGCCTGGCGTACATCAAGGTCAACGAGCGCGCTGCCGGTGTTGAAGGTCTGCAATCGCCGATCGTGAAAAACATCCCTGAAGCCAACCTCAACGTGATCCTCGATCGCGTCGGTGCGGTCGACGGCGATATCGTGTTCTTCGGCGCCGACAAGGCGAAGATCGTCAGCGAAGCCCTGGGCGCGCTGCGGATCAAGCTGGGCCACGACCTGGACCTGCTGACCTGCAAGTGGGCGCCAATGTGGGTCGTCGACTTCCCGATGTTCGAAGAAAACGACGACGGCAGCTTCACTGCCTTGCACCACCCGTTCACCGCACCGAAGTGCACCCCGCAAGAGCTGGAAGCCAACCCGGCTGGCGCTCTGTCCCGTGCCTACGACATGGTGTTGAACGGTACCGAGCTGGGTGGTGGTTCGATCCGTATCCACCGCAAAGAGATGCAGCAGTCGGTTTTCCGCCTGTTGGGCATCAACGAAGCGGAACAGGAAGAGAAATTCGGCTTCCTGCTCGACGCCCTGAAATACGGCGCACCGCCGCACGGTGGCCTGGCCTTCGGTCTGGACCGTCTGGTAATGCTGATGACCGGTGCCCAGTCGATCCGTGAAGTGATCGCCTTCCCGAAAACCCAGAGCGCGGCGGACGTCATGACTCAGGCACCGGGTCAGGTGGATGCCAAGGCATTGCGCGAGCTGCACATTCGCCTGCGCGAAACGCCTAAGGCCGAGTAAGGCTGACCTGAAGGGCGCATCTGTGGATGCGCCTTTTCTTTATAGGCAGAGCAGTTCAAGATTTTTGTTTGTCGGCCGGCGCAATGCAGCGCAGCGGGCAATGTTTCAAAGAGAATTCGGAGCGAGTTATGGCAGGTCATTCCAAGTGGGCGAACATCAAGCACCGCAAAGAACGTCAGGATGCCAAAAAAGGCAAGATTTTCACCAAGTGGATTCGTGAACTGACCGTCGCGGCTCGTCAGGGCGGCGGTGATCCAGGTTCCAACCCGCGTCTGCGCCTGGCATTGGACAAGGCCCTTGGCGCGAACATGAGCCGCGACATCATTGATCGGGCGGTCGCTCGTGGTGCCGGTGCCGCCGATACCGACGACATGGTCGAACTGACCTACGAAGGCTACGGCCCCGGTGGCGTCGCGGTGATGGTCGAGTGCATGACCGATAACCGTAACCGCACTGCGGCCGCTGTTCGTCACGCGTTCAGCAAATGCGGCGGCAACCTCGGCACTGACGGTTCGGTGGCCTATCTGTTCGAACGCAAGGGACAGATCTCCTTTGCGGCCGGCGTTGACGAAGACGCACTGATGGAAGCGGCCATGGAAGCCGACGCTGATGACGTGGTGACCAACGAAGACGGTTCTATCGACGTTTTCACCTCGTTTGCCGGGTTCTATTCCGTGCGTAACGCACTGGAAGCGGCTGGTTTCAAAGGTGACGACGCGGAAATCGTCATGTTGCCGACCACCAGTGCCGAACTCGATCTGGAAGGCGCCGAGAAAGTCCTCAAGCTGATCGACATGCTCGAAGACCTGGACGACGTGCAAAACGTCTATTCCAACGCGGACATCCCGGAGTCGGTGGCTGCACAGCTCGGCTGATTTGCCTTTTGTAGGAGCGAGCTCGCTCGCGAAAAACCTGAGAGCGGCGTTCATTCAAGTCAGCCGCGTTATCGTTGACGTCCATCGCGAGCAAGCTCGCTCCTACATTTAAAGCCTGCAGGCGTTATGACTTTGATTCTTGGTATCGACCCCGGTTCGCGCATCACCGGTTACGGTGTGGTTCGTGATACCGGCCGTGGCTGTGAGTACGTCGCCTCCGGTTGTATCCGCACCGGTGCCGGCGAGCTGCATGAGCGACTGCAGATTGTCTATCGCGGGGTGCGAGAGATCATTCAGACTTACCATCCGGTGACCATGGGGATCGAAAAGGTGTTCATGGCCCGTAACGCCGACTCCGCCCTGAAACTGGGGCAGGCCCGTGGCGCAGCGATAGTGGCAGGTGCCGAGGAAAGCCTGGAAATTGCCGAATACACCGCAACCCAGGTCAAGCAGGCGGTCGTAGGCACCGGCGCGGCCAATAAGGAGCAGGTGCAAATGATGGTGATGCACATGCTCAAGCTCACCAGCAAACCGCAGATCGATGCTTCGGACGCCCTGGCCATTGCCATCTGCCATGCTCATACCCGCTCCAGCCTGCTGCCCCATGGTCTGGGTGCTGCACGCAGTCGTGGCGGGCGCCTGCGTCTCTGATAGCATCAGCAATCATTTTCATGGAGTGGGGGGCGTTTCGCCTGGGTTGTCGGCGGCATTCCCTCGCTCTATCAGTCGCTGGCCCAGAGCTGGCCAACGCTCAAGGATTTGTAACGTGATTGGACGTTTGCGCGGCACCCTGGCTGAGAAGCAGCCTCCGCATCTGATTCTGGATGTAAATGGCTTGGGCTATGAACTTGAAGTGCCCATGACGACCCTTTACCGCTTGCCGTCGGTCGGTGAACCGCTGACTTTGCACACCCATTTGGTCGTGCGCGAAGACGCACAGTTGCTCTATGGTTTTGTCGGCAAGCGTGAGCGCGACTTTTTCCGCGAATTGATCCGCCTCAACGGCGTCGGGCCGAAACTGGCGCTGGCCTTGATGTCGAGCCTGGAGGTCGACGAACTGGTTCGTTGCGTACAGTCCCAGGACACGTCGGCGCTGACCAAGGTCCCGGGCGTCGGCAAGAAAACCGCCGAACGCTTGCTGGTGGAACTCAAGGATCGCTTCAAGGCCTGGGAAACCGTACCGGCCATGTTCGCCCTGGTGCCGAACCAGCCGGATGGACCGGCTCCGGTGAACACTGCCGAGACTGACGCCGTAAGCGCCTTGATTTCCCTGGGCTACAAGCCCCAGGAAGCGAGCAAGGCGGTGTCTGCGATCAAGGAGAAAGATTTGAGCAGTGAAGACATGATCCGCCGCGCCTTGAAGGGAATGATCTAAGTGATTGAAGCTGATCGTCTGATCGCTGCCACGCACAGTCCGCGTGAGCGCGAAGAAGTCCAGGACCGGGCGATTCGCCCGGTCAGCCTGGCTGAATACATTGGCCAGCCGACCGTTCGCGAGCAGATGGAGTTGTTCATTCAAGCCGCTCGCGGTCGGAACGAGTCCCTGGATCACACGCTGATCTTCGGGCCTCCCGGCCTGGGAAAGACCACCCTCGCCAACATCATCGCCCAGGAAATGGGCGTGTCGATCAAGAGCACTTCAGGGCCCGTGCTGGAGCGTCCAGGCGACCTGGCGGCGCTCCTGACCAACCTGGAGCCTCACGACGTACTGTTTATCGACGAAATCCATCGGTTGTCGCCGATTGTCGAAGAGGTACTGTACCCGGCCATGGAGGATTTCCAGCTCGACATCATGATCGGTGAGGGCCCGGCCGCGCGTTCGATCAAGCTGGATCTGCCGCCGTTCACCCTGGTCGGCGCAACGACGCGGGCGGGGATGCTGACCAATCCGTTGCGAGACCGTTTCGGGATTGTCCAGCGCCTGGAGTTCTACAGCACCGCCGATCTGTCGACAATTGTCAGTCGCTCGGCAAGCATCCTTGGTTTGCCGCTGGATCCGGAAGGTGCTTTCGAAATCGCCCGCCGTGCCCGTGGCACTCCACGAATCGCTAACCGTTTGCTGCGCCGGGTGCGCGACTTCGCCGAAGTTCGCGCCAAGGGCCACATCACCAAGCCGATTGCCGACCTGGCGCTGAACCTGCTGGATGTCGACGAACGTGGCTTCGATCACCAGGACCGGCGTCTGTTGCTGACCATGATCGAGAAATTCGACGGTGGGCCAGTCGGGGTCGACAGCCTGGCCGCCGCCATCAGCGAAGAGCGTCACACAATTGAAGACGTGCTGGAGCCTTACCTGATCCAGCAGGGCTACATCATGCGCACGCCACGGGGGCGGGTGGTGACGCGGCATGCCTACCTGCATTTCGGTTTAAACATTCCGTCACGATTGGGCGAAATGCCCGTGGTAGATGAGTTTCTCGATGCCGCTGACGATTAATTAACATTGCGTACTGATTTTTTCGGGCAATGTAGGGTCCCAGGACCGTACTTTCACGTGAAAGCCGCAGAACAATGAAAAACAGTTGCCATGCCGGATTGGCAACCTGAGGAGTAAGCACTAGAGTATGCGCGCGCAAAACGGGCTTGAGCCTTTCGCACATCGCTGTCGCGTTTATTACGAGGACACCGATGCGGGGGGCATCGTGTATTACGTCAATTACCTCAAGTTTATGGAACGGGCTCGAACCGAGCGGCTACGAGATCTGGGCTTTGCCCAATCGCAGCTGGCAGGGGAGGACCTGTTGTTCGTCGTGCATTCCAGCGAAGCTCGCTATCACGCGCCGGCGCGACTGGACGACGAACTGCTGGTAAGCGCTGAAGTAATCGAATTGAACCGTGCCAGCCTGCGCTTCAAGCAGCAGGTCAGGCGGGCAACGGATAATGTGCTGCTCTGCGAAGGGCAGTTTCTGGTGGCCTGTGTGCGCACTGAAAGTTTGAAACCCCGGGCCATTCCCGAAGCTCTACGAGCGGCCTTTGCCGACGTGAGCGGCGCGGGTACACACTCAAAGCAGGAGATAAAGCGTGGAAGCTAACGTCGTCGACCATTCCTCCATGTGGAGCCTGGTCAGCAATGCCAGTATCGTGGTGCAACTGGTAATGCTGATCCTGGTAGCCGCATCGGTGACCTCGTGGATCATGATCTTTCAGCGCAGCAACCTGCTGCGCGCCGGTCGACGTGCCCTGGAGAGCTTTGAAGAGCGCTTCTGGTCGGGTATCGACCTGTCCAAGCTGTACCGTCAGGCTGGCAGCAACCCGGACCCTGACTCGGGTGTCGAGCAAATCTTCCGTGCCGGTTTCAAGGAATTCTCCCGTCTGCGCCAGCAGTCGGGCGTTGATCCGGAAGCGGTCATGGAAGGCGTGGCCCGTGCCATGCGCGTCGCCATTTCCCGCGAAGAAGAAAAGCTCGAGCAGAGCCTGCCTTTCCTGGCCACCGTCGGTTCCGTCAGCCCGTACATCGGTCTGTTCGGTACCGTTTGGGGGATCATGAACTCCTTCCGTGGTCTGGCGACTGCCCAGCAAGCGACCCTGGCCACTGTGGCTCCGGGTATCGCCGAAGCACTGATCGCCACGGCGATCGGTCTGTTCGCTGCCATTCCAGCCGTTATCGCTTACAACCGTTTTGCTGCTCGCAGCGAAACCCTGCTGGGCCGTTACTACACCTTCGCCGACGAGTTCCAGGCGATCCTGCACCGCAAAGTGCACACCAGCGAAGAATAAGCAGGTAATTTCCAATGGCTTTAATCGCTCGAGCTCGCAAAAAGCGCAAGCCGGTCGCCGAGATGAACGTGGTGCCTTACATCGACGTGATGTTGGTGCTGCTGGTCATCTTCATGGTGACCGCACCGATGCTCAATCAGGGCGTGAAAGTTGATCTGCCTAAGGTTTCCAGTGAAGCCTTGCCGCAGGACAACAACACCCAGGTCCTGACCATTTCCATCAAATCCGACAAGACCTACTACTGGAACCTTGGCAGCGAAGTCGACACCGAAAAGCAGCAGGATCGGGCCATGACCCTGCCGCAGATGACTGACGCGGTGACCAAGATCATTCGCGTCGGCAACGAAGGCGGCAAGCGTACCCAGGTCTTCATTCGCGGCGACAAGAGTGTCGATTACGGCTCCGTCATGGGGGCCATGGGCGGGTTGCAGAAAGCCGGGGTCGGTAATGTTGGCTTGATTACCGAGGCGCCCTGATGCAGCAACAGCGAGAGCCGTCCGCCTCGGAAAGCTACTTCTGGCCTAGTGTCTGGGCGATTGGCTTGCACGTGCTGGTGTTCGGCATGCTGTTCGTCAGTTTTGCCTTTACCCCGGAACTGCCGCCGGCCAAGCCGATTGTCCAGGCGACCTTGTACCAACTGAAATCGAAAAGTCGGGCGACCACCCAGACCAATCAGAAGATTGCCGGTGAAGCGCAGAAATCTGCTGCGCGTCAGACCGAAGTCGAGCAGATGGAACAGAAAAAGGTCGAGCAGGAAGCGGTGAAGGCTGCGGAACAAAAGAAAGAAGAGGCGGCTCAAAAGGCCGAAGAAGCCAAGAAGGCTGACGAGGCGAAGAAAGCGGACGAGGCAAAGAAAGCGGACGAGGCGAAAAAGGCTGATGAAGCCAAGAAAGCCGACGCTGCGAAGAAAACCGCGGAAGCCAAGAAGGCAGAAGAGAAACAATTGGCTGATATAGCCAAGAAGAAAGCCGAAGAAGAAGCCAAGAAAGCTGCGGAAGAAGAGGCCAAGAAAGCGGCCGCTGAAGAAGCCAAGAAGAAGATCGTCGAAGACGCGAAGAAGAAAGCCGCGGAAGACGCCAAGAAGAAAGCTGAAGCTGAGGAGGCGAAGAAGAAAGTCGCCGAGGAAGCGAAGAAGAAAGCTACTGCCGATGCTGCGAAGAAGAAATCGCAGGACGCGGCACGTAAATCCGCCGAAGACAAAAAGGCCCAGGCCCTGGCAGATCTGCTTTCCGACACGCCGCAGCGTCAGCAGGCCTTGGCCGATGAGCAGGGCGACGAAGTCGCCGGCAGTTTCGATGACCTGATTCGTGCGCGTGCAGCGGAAGGCTGGGCTCGTCCACCTTCGGCACGCAAAGGCATGACGGTCGTGTTGCAAATCGGCATGTTGCCGGACGGTACGGTGACTTCGGTCAGCGTGTCCAGGTCCAGTGGCGACGGTCCGTTTGACGCCTCGGCTGTTGCAGCGGTGAAGAATATTGGACGTTTGACAGAAATGCAGGGAATGAAGCCGAGTGATTTCGCTCCGTATCGTTCATTCAAGATGACATTCACACCTGAGGATCTAGCCTTGTGAGAAACCTTCTACGAGGAATGCTGGTCGTTATCTGCTGCATGGCAGGGATGGCGATGGCAGATGAGAAAAACATTCTGGTTACCAGCGGCAGCGATCGGGCGACCCCGATCGCCGTTGTGCCGTTCGGCTTCCAGGGTGGTAGCGTGCTGCCGGACGACATGGCGGAAATCATCGGGAACGACCTGCGCAACTCGGGTTACTACTCGCCGCTTCCAAAGCAGAACATGATCAGCCAGCCGAGCCAGGCCAGCGAAATCATCTTCCGTGACTTCAAGGCGCTGGGTGCCCAGTACGTCATGGTCGGCAGCATTGTGCCGGCGGGCGGTCGCCTGCAGGTGCAATACGCACTGTTCAACGTGGCCACCGAGCAGCAAGTGCTGACCGGTAGCGTGTCGGGCGGCGTCGATCAGTTACGCGACATGGCGCACTACATCTCCGACCAGTCGTTCGAAAAACTCACGGGTATCAAAGGTGCCTTCTCGACTCGCCTGCTGTACGTAACGGCCGAGCGTTTCTCCGAGAACAACACTCGCTACACCCTGCAACGTTCGGACTACGACGGTGCCCGCGCCGTGACCCTGCTGCAATCGCGCGAGCCGATCCTGTCGCCGCGTTTCGCACCGGATGGCAAGCGCATCGCTTATGTCTCCTTCGAGCAGAAGCGTCCACGCATCTTCATGCAGAACATCGACACCGGTCGCCGTGAGCAGATCACCAACTTCGAAGGCCTGAACGGTGCGCCAGCCTGGTCGCCGGACGGCAATCGCCTGGCGTTCGTGCTGTCCAAAGACGGCAACCCGGACATCTATGTGATGAACCTGGGTTCGCGTCAGATCACCCGCGTCACCAACGGTCCTGGCATCAACACCGAACCGTTCTGGGGCAAGGATGGTTCGACCATCTACTTCACTTCCGACCGTGGCGGCAAGCCGCAGATCTACAAGACCGGCGCGGGCGGCGGCGGTGCCGAGCGTGTGACGTTCGTCGGTAATTACAACGCCAACCCTAAACTGTCGGCCGATGAAAAGACGCTTGTCATGATTCACCGTCAGGATGGCTTCACCAATTTCAAGGTGGCGGCCCAGGATTTGCAACGCGGTAGTGTAAAGATCCTCACTGATAGCACTCTGGACGAGTCGCCCACTGTCGCGCCCAACGGCACCATGGTAATCTACGCCACCCGCCAGCAGGGCCGGGGAGTCTTGATGCTCGTGTCCATCAATGGACGCGTAAGGCTCCCGCTTCCTACCGCACAAGGCGAAGTCAGAGAACCTTCCTGGTCCCCTTTCCTGAACTGACGCGGCGCTATACGTTTTACTTAACACACTGGGGTTCATTAGGAGTTTCACGATGGAAATGCTGAAGTTTGGTAAATTTGCTGCGCTGGCACTGGCCATGGCTGTAGCTGTAGGTTGCTCGTCCAAAGGCGGCGACAATGCCGGTGAAGGCGCGGTAGATCCAAACGCTGGTTACGGCGCAAACACTGGTGCAGTTGACGGCTCCCTGAGCGAAGAAGCTGCCCTGCGCGCTATCACCACTTTCTACTTCGAATACGACAGTTCGGACCTGAAGCCAGAAGCCATGCGCGCTCTGGACGTTCACGCCAAAGACCTGAAAGCAAACGGCGCTCGCGTTGTTCTGGAAGGCAACACCGACGAACGTGGTACTCGTGAGTACAACATGGCACTGGGCGAGCGTCGTGCGAAAGCCGTTCAGCGCTACCTGGTACTGCAAGGCGTTTCCCCAGCTCAGCTGGAACTGGTTTCCTACGGCGAAGAGCGTCCAGTTGCTACCGGCAACGACGAGCAGTCCTGGGCTCAAAACCGTCGCGTCGAACTGCGTAAGTAATTCGTCATGCGAACGTGCCGTCGTGCTGTAACTGTTTTGGCTCTCAGCCTCGCCCCGTTTGCGGTGTGGGCTGCGGTTCCTGTGGTCGAGGACAACTCCGGCTATAACAATAGCGGGAGCAGTTATCCGCCTGCAGGTTACGGTACGAACGGCGCCTATGCCGGGGGAGGGGTTTCGACTCCTGTCTCGGCGCAGGGCCAGCTGTTCAACCAACTGCAACAAATGCAGGAACAGATCTCGCGCCAACAGGGTGTGATCGAAGAACTGCAAAATGATGTAGCGCGCATGAAGCAGGAAAACCTGGAGCGATACCAGGATCTTGATCGGCGCATAGGAACCGGCGTTGCACCAGCCGCGACTCCTCAAAATTCTTCCACCGGTGGTGATTTGAATGCCCCCGGCGCAGCCGCAGGTGCGGCAGCTGGCGCAGCCGCTGCTCAAGCACCCGCCGCAGGTAGCGAGCCGGCAGATCCAGCGAAGGAAAAGCTCTATTACGATGCTGCCTTCGACCTGATCAAGGCCAAGGATTTCGACAAGGCCAGCCAGGCTTTCGCCGCATTCCTGCGCAAATACCCGAATAGCCAATACGCGGGCAATGCCCAGTACTGGTTGGGTGAAGTGAATCTGGCCAAAGGCGATCTGCAAGGTGCAGGTCAGGCATTTGCCAAGGTTTCGCAGCTGTATCCGAAACACGCCAAAGTGCCTGATTCGCTATACAAGCTTGCTGATGTGGAACGCCGCCTGGGTCATACCGACCGGGTCAAAGGTATTCTGCAGCAGGTTGTGTCCCAATATCCGGGCACTTCCGCCGCTCAACTGGCCCAGCGCGATCTGCAGAAAATGTAAGCCGGCTTGACCTGTTTTGAAGAAACCCGCGCTTGTCGCGGGTTTTTTCGTTAGAATTCACACCCTTTTTCTGAAACACGCTTTTTGGGATCTGCGCATTGCCGGGGTTCCTTGAAGTGCCTGACGGAGGCGGACAGCCTGTTTAGCTGTTACGCCCGTGGCGACTATGCAAGACACATTGAGAATCACCGAAGTTTTCTACTCGTTGCAGGGTGAAACTCGGACTGCCGGGCTGCCCACTGTTTTTGTGCGCCTGACCGGTTGTCCGTTGCGTTGCCAATACTGCGACAGCGCCTACGCGTTCACCGGTGGGACCATCCGCACCCTCGACGATATCCTCGAGCAGGTCGCCGGTTTTCGTCCGCGATACGTCTGTGTCACGGGCGGCGAGCCCCTGGCGCAACCCAACGCCATTCCCTTGCTCAAGCGCCTGTGTGACGCCGGTTACGAAGTGTCACTGGAAACCAGTGGTTCTATTGATATCTCGGCAGTAGATTCCCGGGTCAGTCGTGTTGTCGACCTGAAAACCCCGGGTTCGAAGGAAGCGCACCGTAACCGCTACGAAAACATTGAGCTGCTCACGCCCAACGATCAGGTGAAGTTTGTCATCTGCTCGCGGGACGACTATGACTGGTCCGTTTCCAAGCTGATCCAATACGGTCTGGATCAGCGTGCCGGCGAAGTCCTGTTCTCGCCAAGTCACCATGATCTCAATGCCCGGGACCTGGCGGACTGGGTGGTGGCGGACAATCTGCCAGTGCGTTTGCAATTGCAGCTGCATAAATATCTATGGAATGACGAGCCGGGGCGCTGAAATGACTGAACAACTGAACACTCCTGAAAAAAAACGTGCGGTCATCCTGCTGTCCGGTGGCCTGGACTCGGCGACCGTCGTGGCCATGGCGCGCGCCGAAGGCTACAGCTGCTACACCATGAGCTTCGACTACGGTCAGCGCTCTCACGCCGAACTGTACGCCGCCGAGCGTGTGGCGCAGGACCTGGGTGTGGTCGAGCACAAGGTGATCGGTCTGAACCTCAACGGCATAGGCGGCTCGGCGTTGACCGACAGCAGCATCGACATTCCGGAAGAGTTGGGTGAGGGCATTCCGGTGACTTACGTGCCTGCGCGTAACACCGTGTTCCTGTCTCTGGCCCTGGGCTGGGCTGAAGTGCTCGGTGCACGCGACATCTTCATCGGCGTCAATGCGGTAGATTACTCCGGTTACCCGGACTGCCGTCCCGAGTTCATCGAGTCGTTCGAGCGCACGGCCAACCTGGCGACCAAAGCCGGCGTGGAAGGCAATGGTTTCCGCATTCAGGCACCGCTGCAAAACCTCAGCAAGGCGCAGATCGTCCAGGCCGGCGTGAAGCTTGGCGTGAACTACGGACTGACCGTTTCCTGCTATCAGGCCGACGATAATGGTCGTGCGTGCGGCAAGTGCGACAGCTGCCGACTGCGCGCAGAAGGCTTTGCGGCAGCCGGAATCAGCGATCCAACCCCTTATTTTTGATTTATTTCAAAATAGGTGTTGAATAGTCCTTAAAAATCAGTATTATACGCGCCACCACACAGCGGGTCGTTAGCTCAGTTGGTAGAGCAGTTGGCTTTTAACCAATTGGTCGTAGGTTCGAATCCCACACGACCCACCATTTTTGGCGGTTTAGAAAATCCGGAAGGCCCACGCAAGTGAGGATTTCCGGGTTTTTTTTTGCCCGCGATTCAAGTCCGCTTCGCTGCGGGCTGCTGCGCATGACGCAGGTCAGAATCACCTTTTGCATCCTTCCGATATTCTGTAGCCTTGCGCAGCTTCAACGCTGTCCGTGCCTGATCAATACTCACTTTCCCGGCGGTACCCCGATGGGTCCGGAGCCGGGTGTATACTCGACTTTCGCGCGAATGCGCCTGCAGGTCTTGCGAACATGACGCAAATTTCCGAACGCCTTCTGGTTCAAGCTCACCTCGACGCCAAGCAGCCCAAGCCGCTGACCGCCGATGAAGAGGCTTATTACCGTGCTGCCATCGCTGCCGAGCTCAAGGCTCAGGACGCGGTGCTGGTGGCCCATTTCTATTGTGACCCTGTGATTCAGGCGCTGGCCGAAGAGACGGGCGGTTGTGTCTCCGACTCGCTGGAGATGGCCCGCTTCGGCAACGTCCATCCAGCGAAGACCGTGGTCGTCGCCGGCGTGAAGTTCATGGGCGAGACCGCCAAGATTCTCAACCCGGAAAAACGCGTGCTGATGCCGACACTCGAAGCGACCTGTTCGCTCGACCTGGGCTGCCCGGTGGACGAGTTTTCCGCGTTCTGCGATCAACACCCGGAGCGCACGGTGGTGGTGTACGCCAACACCTCCGCTGCGGTAAAGGCCCGAGCGGATTGGGTCGTGACTTCAAGCTGTGCGCTGGAAATCGTTGAAAGCCTGATGGACAACGGCGAGACCATCATCTGGGGCCCGGACAAGCACCTGGGTACCTACATCCAGCGCCAGACCGGTGCCGACATGCTGCTGTGGGACGGTGCCTGCATCGTTCACGAAGAGTTCAAGTCCAAGCAGCTTGAAGACATGAAGGCGCTGTACCCGGATGCTGCGATCCTGGTGCACCCGGAGTCGCCGACATCGGTGATTGAACTGGCCGATGCCGTGGGTTCGACCAGTCAGTTGATCGCGGCAGCACAGAGCCTGCCGAACAAGACGCTGATCGTGGCGACCGACCGCGGCATTTTCTACAAGATGCAGCAGTTGTGCCCGGACAAGGTCTTTATCGAAGCCCCGACGGCAGGTAACGGCGCGGCGTGCCGCAGTTGTGCGCATTGCCCGTGGATGGCCATGAACACCCTTGAGCGCACGCTCAAGGCGTTGAAGGAAGGGTCGAACGAGATCTTTGTCGACCCGGCGCTGATTCCGCAGGCGATTCGCCCGCTCAAGCGCATGCTCGATTTCACCCAGGCGGCGCGGATGAAGCTGGCCGGTAACGCCTGAGGTCTATCAGGAACGCTGCATAAAAACTGTAGGAGTGAGCCTGCTCGCGATGGCGGTCTGTCAGTCATATCAATGTTGACTGATACGCCGCCATCGCGAGCAGGCTCGCTCCTACAGTGGTTTCTGCGTCGGGAAACTATTTGGTTTTTTTCGGAACCCGCACAAGCTGGGTATTGGAGTACATGTCATGCCAGCTGCGTTCCTGTTTGTCGAACAGCGACCAGAAGAATCCCAGACCAACACACAGCAACGAAGCAAACGACACCACAAAGCGCAGCAGCGCCTGCCACAGGCTGATGGACGATCCGTCGGCATTCTGTACCCGGATGCACCAGACCTGCATGCCCAGCGTCTGACCAGACCAGGTCCAGAATTTGGCGAAGAAGCCGAACAGTACGAACAACAGGACTGTGGAGAGCAGGGGATCACCGTCCAGCGCGCCCGCTTCGGTCAGGGAGCGCATCCTCTCTTCGCCGATGATCGCCATCTGGATCATCTTGTAGATGCCGCTGGTGACGATCAGCAGGGCGGTGCACAGCAGGAAATCATAGAACATGGCTGCCAGGCGACGACCCAGGCCAGCGGCAGGAAAGTCGCCCTGGGGAGTAAGCAGGTGTTTCGACATGGCAGGCTCTCGGCGAAAAAAGAAGCCATTTTACGGATTTACGCGCACAAAAAAGCCCCTGATGTCAGCATCAGGGGCTTTTTCGTTACAGAAGATTAGGCTTCTGCTTGTACTTCGTCAGCCTGCATGCCTTTCTGGCCCTGCACGGCGATGAAGGTCACTTTCTGGCCTTCTTTCAGGCTCTTGAAGCCGTTGCCCTGGATGGCGCGGAAATGCACGAACAGATCCGGACCGCTTTCAGGAGTGATAAAACCAAAACCTTTCTCGTCGTTAAACCACTTGACGGTACCGCTCTGACGTTGGGACATTTCTTATTTCCTTTGACGCAAAAATTAATGACAGTCTCCTTCTTATGAAAGAGTACTGGGGCTGGTTGCAGGAGAGTAAGAAGACGTCGAACGGGATGTAGCTAACTTGTAGGCTACTGCCCAGGTCACGATTCCAAGCGACCCATGCAAACACAGTGAACAAACTCTACGCCAACTACGGGAGAAAAAACAAGCCCCGTGAAGGCCCCGTATTTCCTCAGGTTGATGGCATTTAGTCCGTCCACTAGTGGGGCCTTATACGCTAGCGTTGTTCAATTGCTTTCGATCGTTATAAGCAAAGTTCATAATCGAAGCTAAGAGCCAAACAATGCACTATTTTATGGCGGTTGCGTTACACATTAGTGCGCAGTTAACGCAACCGCGTTACTTATAGGAACATTCTATCAGCCACGATAGTAGCGTTGTGGAACAAATGGCATTTTGCTTACAAGCAAAGGCACCTTTTTCCCACGAACGATCGCCCAAACCGGTGTGTCCAGTGCGATGTAGGCGCTGTCGACATAGCCCATGGCCAGCGGACCGCCCAGGGTCGGCCCGAAACCGCCGCTGCAGACGCTACCGATGATATCGCCAGCTTCGTTGACGATCTCGGCACCTTCGCGCACGGGTGTGCGTTCCTGGGGTAGCAGGCCTACACGTTTACGGTTCACGCCTGCCTGTTGCTGGGTGAATACGGTATCGGCGCCAGGGAAGCCGCCGGCCCGTGCGCCATCGGCGCGACGTGGCTTGGAGATCGCCCACAGCAGGCTTGCTTCGATCGGGGTGGTGTCGGTGTTCATGTCGTGGCCGTACAGGCACAGGCCGGCTTCCAGGCGCAGGGAATCGCGGGCGCCAAGACCGATGGCGGCCACTTCCGGTTCGGCCAGCAGGGCGCGAGCCAGGGCTTCGGCATTGGCGGCGGGTACGGAAATTTCGAAACCGTCTTCACCGGTGTAACCCGAGCGGCTGACAAAGCAGTCCACGCCCACCAGCTTCACGCGGGCGAACTGCATGAAGGTCATCTTCGCAACTGTAGGCGCCAGACGTGCCAGTACGGTGACGGCGGCCGGGCCTTGCAGGGCGAGCAGGGCGCGTTCTTCGAACAGCGGTTCGATCGTGCACTGGTCGCCAATGTGCTGGCGCAGGTGTGCCAGGTCCTGATCCTTGCACGCGGCGTTGACCACCAGGAACAGTTCGTCGTTACCCAGGTTGGCGACCATCAGGTCGTCGAGGATGCCGCCGGTCGCATTGGTGAACATGGCATAGCGCTGCATGCCCACCGGCAGGTCGATGATGTCCACCGGCACCAGGGTTTCCAGGGCCTTGGCGGCATTGGCGCCGGTCAGGCGGATCTGGCCCATGTGCGAGACATCGAACAGCCCGGCCTGGTCGCGGGTGTGCTGGTGTTCTTTCATCACGCCCAGCGGGTATTGCACGGGCATGTCGTAGCCGGCGAACGGCACCATGCGCGCGCCGAGTTCGATGTGCAGGGCGTGCAACGGGGTTTTCAACAGTTGTTCGGTGGACATATTCAGCTCCTGAAGATGGGTGCAGATGAGCGCGCATCAGCACTCGATAATGTTGACCGCCAAACCGCCACGGGCGGTTTCCTTGTATTTGCTTTTCATGTCGGCGCCGGTCTGGCGCATGGTACGGATGACCTTGTCGAGGGAGACAAAGTGTTGCCCGTCGCCGCGCATGGCCATGCGCACGGCATTGATGGCCTTGACCGAGCCCATGGCGTTGCGCTCGATGCAAGGCACTTGCACCAGCCCGCCAATCGGGTCGCAGGTCAGCCCGAGGTTGTGTTCCATGCCGATTTCCGCGGCGTTCTCCACTTGTTGCACGGTGCCGCCAAGCACTTCGCACAAGGCCCCGGCGGCCATCGAGCAGGCGACGCCGACTTCGCCCTGGCAGCCGACTTCGGCGCCGGAGATCGAGGCGTTTTCCTTGTACAGAATGCCGATGGCTGCGGCAGTGAGCAGAAAACGCACGACGCCGTCGTCATTCGAGCCCGGGATGAAACGCATGTAGTAATGCAGCACTGCCGGAATGATCCCCGCCGCACCGTTGGTGGGCGCGGTCACGACGCGCCCGCCGTTGGCGTTCTCCTCGTTGACCGCCAGGGCGTAGAGATTGACCCAGTCCAGCACCGACAGCGGGTCGCGCAAAGACGATTCCGGGTTCTTGCACAATTGCCGATGCAGCGCGGCGGCCCGGCGTTTGACCTTCAGCCCGCCAGGCAGGATGCCTTCATTGCGGCATCCGGCGGCGACGCAGTCCTGCATCACTTGCCAGATTTTCAGCAGGCCTGCGCGGGTTTCCGCTTCCGGACGCCAGGCGCTTTCGTTGGTCAGCATCACCTGGCTGATCGACAGCCCGTATTTGACGCAATGACCGAGAAGATCCTTGGCGCTTTTGAACGGAAAGGTCAGGGGCGTGGCGTCTTCGACGATGCGGTCGGCACCGGCGGCGTCCTCATCGACCACAAAACCGCCGCCGACCGAGTAGTACTCGCGGCTGCGGATCTGCAGGCCCGCTGCGTCGAAGGCGCGGAAAATCATGCCGTTGGGGTGATAGGCCAACGGTTTGCGAATCATCGCCAGGTGTTCTTTCTCGTTGAACGCAATGCTGTGTTCACCGAGCAGGTTCAAGCGTCCGTTGCTGCGGATTTTTTGCAGGCGTGCGGCGACGGTTTCCGTATCCACGGTGTCCGGGTGCTCGCCTTCCAGGCCCAGCAGCACAGCCTTGTCACTGCCGTGGCCTTTGCCAGTGGCGCCGAGCGAGCCGTACAGCTCGACCTTGACGCAGGTGGTGGCCGGCAGCAGACCTTCACGGCGCAGGCCTTCGACGAAACGCGCAGCGGCGCGCATCGGGCCGACGGTGTGAGAGCTGGAGGGGCCGATGCCAATCTTGAACAGGTCGAACACGCTTAACGACATGGTGGTTCTCCGGTTTCTTGTTATAGGCGTATCACGGGAGATGCTGTGCGTAGGAGCTGCCGCAGGCTGCGATCTTTTGATCCTGTTTTTCAAGATCAAGATCAAAAG